>NZ_JACSKL010000019.1:0-33483 GCF_018617585.1 Exiguobacterium sp. s129 | reverse complement strand
AAACGGCTTGAGCCCTGTCGAATACAGGTCTCAAGCCGCCTAATTTGGTTTTCATTATTTGCCCTGTCTACTTGACGGGGAGCAGTTCAATGTGTCTCGGTCGTCCTTTTATATGTCTTCTCCATCCCACTCTTCGTGAAACTGCACCAAAAAGCGCTCCATAAAAGCATGTCGTGACATCGCCAATTGTTTCGCTTTAGCGGTATGCATCCTAGACGCCAGATTCAACAGTTTATCTTGAAAATGTTGTATCGCACTTTCTTCCGACAGATTGAGCGGTGTTCCGCGAGAACCAGCGAATTGGAATGTTCGCGCAATCCCAATGGCCCCGATGGCATCAAGACGATCGGCGTCCTGCAAAATTTCACTTTCGCGAGTCGTAGGCTGAATCCCTTTTGAGAAAGACACTTCATCGATTAAGGTCAGCACTAAGTTTGCTTGCTCTTCAGTGATTTCTAGAGAAGTCAAATGTTGTTTGACGAGTCCCTTCGGTCGACCGAGCTTATGGTCTTCCACGTCATGTAAATACGCAGCAAGGATGAGCACTGTCTCGTCGACAGGCTCATCCTTCATCAAACGCTCCACCAGTCGGACGACGCGCTCAATATGAGCGGTGTCATGCCCTGTATGGTCTTCTGCATGAATCTGTTCGACGAACGTTTTCGTCGCTTGTATCACATCCACGCTTAAATCTCGATCGTCGTGTTCGGTTCAATCAAAAGACCACGACGATGTAACTGGTCACAGAATGCCTGAGCGTCCTGCTTGATCGGCGGGAACGTATTAAAGTGGATTGGGACGACCCGTTTGGCTTGGAGCCACTGCGCCGCGTCTAATGCATCTGCAGGTCCCATCGTAAAATTATCTCCGATTGGAAGGAATGCGACATCGATTTCGAAACGTTCTCCGTACATTTTCATATCCGAGAACAGGCTCGTATCCCCAGCGTGATAGAGCGTCAGCTCATTCGTCTCGATGATGAATCCGGCTGGCATCCCCATATAGATCGGTGTGTCGCCCATATCGAAACTCGAACTATGGAAGGCTTGTGTCATCGTGACACGTCCGAACGGGAAAGCGTGTCCGCCACCGATGTTCATTCCGTGTACAGAAAATCCTTTCTTCTCATAATAGGTCGCGAGCTCATGCGTCGCCACAATCGTCGCACCCGTCTCTTTCGCGATCAATTCGACATCTTCGATATGATCAAAGTGAGCATGGGTAAGCAACAAATAGTCTGGGCGTAACGTGGAAGGGTCTACTTCCGTATGAGGGTTACTCGTCAAAAATGGATCAATCAACACGTTAACGCCATCGATCTCAAATCCTACTGTCGCGTGTCCATAATAAGTGATTTTCATGTGCATTCATCCTTCCTTCGTAAGTTCAGATTACAACACTTTTTCTAAGAATCGTTTCGCGCGGTCTGTCTGCGGGTTCAACAACAAGTCGGCCGGTTTTCCTTCTTCCATCAGAATTCCTTCATCAAGGAAGAGGACACGGTCTGCCACTTCACGAGCAAAGCCCATTTCGTGTGTGACGACGACCATCGTCATTCCTGTCTCAGCCAATCCTTTCATGACATCGAGTACCTCGTTGACCATCTCAGGGTCAAGTGCCGATGTCGGCTCATCGAATAGCATGACGTTCGGTTCCATCGCCAAAGCACGTGCGATCGCGACACGTTGTTTTTGTCCACCTGATAATTGGCTCGGGTAGGCGTCGATTTTCTCAGAGAGGCCGACACGTTCGAGCAGTTTTTTCGCACGTTCAAGAGCTTCAGCCTTACTGACTTTCAAAACATTGACCGGTGCATACGTCAAATTGTCCATTACGCTCATATGCGGGAAGAGGTTGAACTGTTGGAACACCATCCCGATATTTTGGCGAGCCTTCGCGACGTTTGCCCCTTTTTTCGTAAGTTCGAATCCATCCACACTGACCGTCCCGCTCGTCGGGATTTCTAGCATGTTCAAGCAACGCAGAAATGTCGATTTACCAGACCCAGACGGTCCGATGACGGCGACCACTTCACCACGTTCAATCGTCGTCGTGATTCCCTTCAATACTTCTAAGTCACCAAATTGTTTGTGTAGGTCTTTAACTTCGATCATCTTCCATCACTCTTTCTTAACCGTTTTTCTAGACGTTGTCCAAGATACGTCAAGATCATCACTATCGTAAAGTATATCACACCGGCGAATAGAAGCGGTTCGAAGTAGATTGCCTTCTGCCCACCGACAATCTGTGCCCGGCGCATAATGTCGAGTACGCCGACCGTCGAGACGAGTGCCGACTCTTTCGTCAATGTAATCATCTCGTTGACGAGGGCGGGCAAGATATTCTTGAACGCCTGCGGCAAGATGATTGAACGTAATTGTTTGACGTATGGGACACCTAAAGCATCAGATGCTTCCCATTGGCCTTTATCGACCGCTTGAATACCAGCACGAATAATCTCTGAAATATACGCCCCTGAGTTCAATGAAAAGGCGATGACTGCCGATTGATATGGCGTCGTGATATAGCCAGTCAATTGTGGCAACCCGAAGTGAATGATGGCAAGTTGCAAGATGAGTGGTGTCCCACGGAATACAGCCGTGTATGCATGTCCAATAAAATTGATGAGACGATTCGGTACGATTTTCAGTGTTGCAACGACAATACCAAGTGAAATCCCGATCAATGCCGAGACGATGACCACTTGGAACATGACTGGAATCCCTTCAAGTATGTAAGGAATCGAATCATAAATCCGGCTAAAATCCATTGTAAGTTCCTCCTAAAAAAGGGCTGACCGATTCATCTTCAGTCAGCCTCGTACGATTCATTATTCGGCTGGTGCAGCCTCTTCTTCAAACCATTTTTGTGCTAACTCTTCGATTTCTCCACTGTCGATCATCTTCTTCAACTCTTCGTTGAATTGATCGCGGAGTTCATCGTCTTTACGGAAGGCAGCAGCAGAGCCCGCTTCTTCTTCGTCCACGATTTCAAATGTTGTCAATTCGCTGTCTTGCTCGAGGTATTTCTTTGCGACCGTATCTTCGATGACCATTGCGTCAATACGTCCTGTCTTGATTTCCTGGATGATCTCAGGAATCTTGTTCAATGAAATGATTTCAGCGTCTGCGATTTGATCCTGTGCGATTCCTTCTTGAATCGAACCAAGCTGGACACCAATCTTTTTGCCTTTCAAATCTTCAAGTGATTGAAGTGAATCATCTTTCGATAAGATCAAGTTCACCGCTGTGAAATAGATATCCGAGAAATCGGCATTTTCTTTACGTTCTTCTGTCGGTGTCATACCAGCCATGACGAAGTCGACACGACCCGCGTTTAGGGCTCCGAGCAAGCTTCCGAAATCCATATCTTCAATTTTCAACTCATATCCCATGTTTTCTGCCACTTTTTTGGCGATGTCGATATCAAATCCGACGATCTCGTCGCCATTCGCTGTGTCGACGAATTCATACGGGAAGTAATCGGCACTCGTACCCATGACGATGACTTTGTCATCCTCACCATCGGTCGATGTCGATCCTCCTTCGTTCACGTCTGCTCCACATGCGACTGAGAACGCGGCCAGTCCTGCTAAACATAATGCTAGAAAACCTTTTTTCATCTTCATCTCCCTTTCGTAATTGAATGATAATTATCAGAACTTTAACAAAATTATGACATATGTGTGAACGTAACTCAACTGTTCTATGACACATCAGTTGTCCGACTTGTGTCTCCAACCACTATATACACATAATTATTACTTGTAAAGTATATTCATGCAATTTATACAAAAAAAGAAGGTCACATCCGCTCGAAAGCGAAATATGTGACCGTTCCGTTGTCGCGAGACCCATATGGTTGGACCTGTTTGACGGATGACATTGGGATGGCACTATACACGTGCGGATAACGTTCCCCGTCCTCATCTAACTCATAATGTAACAGTTGCCCAAGACGATTGACGTAAAGGGAGACGAGAACGACCGCTTCTCCCGCATACGACGCTTTGACGACCTTTCCAATCTGTTGCGGCGTACAACATTTAATCGTTCCTTCCGATTGAAGAGACGGTTCATTGATTTCACCGCGTGACAGGGCAATCATATATTCTGCCTCCGTCATAATTTTGATGACTGGTTCCATATACACTGCCCCTTTTCACAAAAGCGCAAAGGCAATGCCTTTGCGCCGTTGCTTGATTATGCGAAGTAGATATCGAACAATGTTTGTAATTGGTCGACAAGTTCTTCCGCAGTTGACGACTCGATTTCACTACGCTCTACCATCGTCACGATGTTTCCATCCTCGAGGAGGGCAATCGATGGTGAAGACGGTGCATATCCTTCAAAATACTCACGTGCACGATCTGTCGCTTCACGGTCTTGACCTGCAAACACGGTCACGAAATGGTCAGGTTTTACACCTTCCATCTTGTTTACGTAAGCAGCGGCCGGACGAGCGATCCCGCCTGCACAACCACATACCGAGTTAACGAGTACAAGTGTCTTCCCTTCTTTTTTCAGTGCCCCGTCTACTTCTTCCGGTGTCGTGAGCTCTGTGTATCCTGCAGCACGCACTTCGTTACGCGCTTGTTCGACTACATCTTGAAAATATAATTGAAAATCCATGTTGTTTCCCCTTTCGACATTTCGTCTATACTCTCTTATTTTACGTCTTGTTCTACCTCGAGGACAAGTCTATCGCTCAATTCACGTTCTAAGAACGGATCTGCCTGTAACATTTGTTTAAAGGCGAGGTAGCGCGCCTTCGTCTCAGCACTCGCTTTACGATTCGTCAAATACGCACGAATCATGATGTTCTTCGGTGTATGCTCGAGGTCGATGAACTCCAGTAACTGAGCTTCATAACCGACAAGCCCAAGAAGTTCAGCCCGAATCGAATCTGTCGCCAGCGAAGCGAATCGTTCTTTGATCAATCCATGCTGAAGCATCACGTCTAGATTCGGTGCTTGAAGTTGACGATTTAACTCCTTCTGACAGCAAGGAACACTCAAGATGACTTTCGCCCCCCAGCGGACGGCACGGGCCAATGCCATGTCGGTCGCCACGTCACATGCATGAAGCGTCACGACCATATCGACAGCTGTCTCCCCTTCATATTCATTGATGTCTCCAACTAAGAACTCAAGTCGCTCATATCCTAAGTCTTTCGCAATCGATGCACATTCTTCGATGACTTCTTTTTTCAAATCGAGACCTGTGATATGAACATCATATCCTTTCATCTCGTGTAAAAAGTGATAGAGCGCGAACGTCAAATACGACTTCCCTGAACCGAAATCCAAGATTCGGACGGTACGGTCTGTCGGCAAGTGTTTAAGCGAGTCCTCAATGAACTCAAGGAAGCGGTTGATTTGTTTAAACTTGTCATACTTTTGACGCTTCACTTTCCCATCACTCGACTGAATGCCGAGTCGAATTAAGAATGGGACTGGTTCGTCAAGTGGTAGCACATATTGTTTTTCCCGATTGTGGCTCAACTGAATTTCTTTTTGAGCTGTCTGTCTCTCTTTATAGGTCACTTTAAATTTTTTGGATAACTGAAATTGAAGGTCAGACTCTTTTAATTGAAATTGCCCCTGTCTGAACGTTTCAAGAAGGTCGAACAATTCTTTTACAGCCTCATCCGGTGGTAAGTTTTTATGGTTCATCACCCGTTCGTACTGATATTCGAACTGGATGTGGTATGCATTCCGAAGCATGACCGGTTTCAATTTGACGCGTCTGAGATCACTTGATTTTTGACGGGGTTGACTGATTGTCGCCGACACGAGATGATTTGATTGGATCACGTCTTCGAGACGTTCTTGTAACGCTTTATATTCCAATGGATTCAATCCTTTTTTAGAAATTTTGAAACATATCGTTTCACCTGTCCGTACATACTATTACACGAAGACGACGTTACGTCAAAGGAGGATACACATATGTTTAAAAAGATTTTATCATCAATCGGAATCGGTGCCGCAAAAGTCGACACACGTTTGAATGAAAGCCATTGTACACCCGGTGGTGAACTCAATGGAGTAGTCCATGTAGAAGGAGGTTCAGTCGAACAGTCGGTCGATAGCATCTATCTTTTCTTCAACACGCTGTATAAACACGAAGTTAACGACAAGTCGACATACTCGACGTTTACGATTGAAAAGATTTTATTGAATGAGGCTCCATTTATGATCGGACCTGGAGAAGTGAAAGAGATTCCGTTCACGGTCAACGTCCCGTTCAATACCCCACTCTCTGTCAGCCAATCAAAATCATGGATTGAGACCGGGCTTGATATCGCCCAAGCCGTCGACCCAAAAGATGAAGATGCGATTACCGTTCAACCAAACGCTGCACAACAAGTCATTTTAGACGCGATGGACGAACTCGGTTTCCGTCTCAAGAAAGCCGACACAGAGATGCTCCCGGCACGCCATCGTTCAGGTCGTCTTCCGATTGCACAAGAACTCGAATATTCAGCGAACGGCTCACGTTTAGGGCGTCAGTTAGATGAAGTCGAAGTCGTCATCTTACAAGAAGAGGATTCGATTGAATTACTCATACAAGTCGACCGCAGTGTCCACGATTTCGGTAGTCTCTTCGCTGATTTGACGGGAACGGACGAGTCGACACATCGTGTGCGATATGACGTCGCGCGTTTATCAGTTGCCGAAGTCCGTCGCGACATCGAATCGATGATTGAACAATCGATTTGAGGAACTCACTGACACGCCATTTCTATGAATGGCGTGTTTTTCTGAGGTATTGAATTTGATAATCCATTATTTTACAATCAACATATGGAATCAACCCTTTTCTGGAGGTGACTACATCTTGTTTGCTTTAATAATGATTGGGAGTTTCGGTCTTGCAACGCTTGCCTTACCGATTCTAGAGACTAGTCTTTCTGATTCACTCGCTTTCTTCACGCTTGGTGGGCTCGAAGTGTTGATTGGTTTGATTGCCATGCGTCTCATGCGCAATCCGTCGTCAAACGCCTTATCCTTCATGAAGTTCATGCCCTATCTTGTACTATTGATTCATTTCCCTGCCTCACTCCTTTTGCTTTGGATTTCTTCGGTCAGACATGATGGGGTCTCTGCATTTTCATTAAACTATGTCTTCATATACTGGATGTTCCTGCTCCTGTTCGTCGTGATCAGCAGATTGACGTACCGTGTCCATCAACGACGATTTCAGAATGCCCTTGATTAGAAAGGATGATTCAACGTTGGATTTACTTCAGTTACTCCAAGACCGAGCAATAATCCCACTTACACTATTCGCGACGCTCGGCCTATTCAGTCTCGTGTTTGCATTTTCACTCTATAAATCCAAACAACGACTCTCTAAGCGACTCGTCACAATAGGCATGTCCTTGTCGTTCCTTCTCTTACTGATCTCAGCCTCAAGCTTCGTCTTCACGGTATTCCTTGGCTATAACTCATGAAAAATGGAGGCGCCCCACTGGGAGCGCCTCCATTTTTTTCAATATACGGTATATGTGTTCGGGTCGATCGACTCGAGCGATTGTTTGATTGCTTGCAAGAACTGACCTGCGACGAGACCGTCGAGGACACGGTGGTCGACCGACATACAAAGGTTGACCATATCGCGTGCCGCAAACATTCCATTCATCCATACCGGACGCTTCACGATCGACTCGACTGAGAGGATTGCCGCTTGTGGGTAGTTCAAAATCGGTGCCGATTGGATCGAACCAAATGCACCTGTGTTGTTGATGGTGAACGTCCCACCACGCATCTCTTCTGCCTTCAAACGGTTCTCACGCGCTCGCGTTGCCACGTCTTGAAGGGCCACGGCGAGACCTTTGATGTTCTTCTCATCCGCTTGGCGAATGACCGGTACGTAAAGGGCGTCGTTTGCCGCGACGGCTACCGAGAGATGGATGTCTTGGTGAACTTTGATGTGATCTCCTGCCCACTCCGAGTTCATCATCGGATACTTCTTCAATGCTTCGATGGCAGCCTTCATGAAGAACGGCATGAACGTCAATTTGACGCCTTCCCGTTTCATGAACTCGTCTTTCAATTTCGCACGGGCTTCAACGAGGTTCGTCACATCCACTTCAATCATGAGCCATGCGTGTGGCGCCTCATGCTTCGAGCGGACCATATTGTTCGCAATCGCTTGACGTACCCCGGCTGTCGGAATCGATTCATAACGTCCAGATGACGTCGATGATGATGCGACCGGTTGTGACGGTTCAACGACAGGACGTGGCGCTTCAGTCGGAACGTCCATCTTTGTTTGTACCATCGTCTCTTGGACAGGTGCTTGTGTCGCTTTCTCAGGAGTCGATGCCGGACGTCCTTCTGATAAGTAACGAAGAATATCTTTCCGCGTGATCCGACCGCCTAGACCGCTTCCGCTCAGTTCATTCAAATCGATATCATTCTCGTTGGCGAGTCGGATGACAGCAGGTGAGTATCGACCGTTTCCACTCTGTTTTTTCGGAGTAGTGGCGACCGCTTGCTTAGAGACGGGTTCTGCAGGTGTCGTTTCTGCAATCGGTTCGGTCTTCGTCTCAACTACAGCTTCCTCCGCACTTTCAACTTCCATCGTCAATACCGGGGTCCCGACGCTGACAGTCTCCCCTTCTGGAATGAGAAACTCTTTGACGACTCCCGCACTAGTCGCCGGAATCTCGGCCGTCACTTTATCCGTCATGACTTCCGCGAGTGGTTCATACTCTTCCACACGGTCGCCCGGTTTGACGAGATAGGTCGTGATTGTGCCTTCTGTCACACTCTCCCCAAGTTGGGGCATGGTAATCGTTTGTTCCATGGAGATGCCTCCTTAAAACGCCGCGAGCTGACGCGCCCGCTCGGCAATTTTTTCTGGGGATACGATAAAGAATTTTTCCATCGGTGGTGCATACGGCATAGCCGGCACATCAGGACCTGCTAAGCGTTCAATCGGCGCATCGAGTTCGAAGAGCGCCTTCTCCGCGATAATCGCCGCCACTTCTCCGATGATGCTTCCTTCTTTGTTATCCTCCGTCACGAGTAACACTTTACCCGTCTTCTTGACCGATTCAATGATCGCTTCTTGGTCGAGCGGGTAGACGGTACGAAGATCGAGGATGTGCGTGCTGATTCCTTCTTCTTCGAGCGTTTTCGCTGCTTCTTGTGCCATATGCACGCAAAGACCGTATGTGATGATCGTGATATCGTCACCTTCCCGTTTAACCGCAGCCTTACCGATTTCAACCGTGTATTCGTCCGTCGGCAAGTCTGCCTTCAAAAGACGATAGGCGCGCTTATGCTCGAAGAAGAGAACAGGGTCGTTCGAACGGATTGCTGCTTTCAACAACCCCTTCGCATCGACTGGGTCAGATGGAATGACGACTTTTAGACCTGGCGTCGAACTGAACATCGCCTCGACCGATTGCGAGTGATAGAGTGCCCCGTGAATGCCACCACCGAAAGGAGCTCGGATGACCATCGGACAGGTCCAATCGTTGTTTGAGCGGTATCGAATTTTTGCCGCTTCCGATACGATTTGGTTCACTGCTGGCATGATAAAGTCTGCGAATTGCATTTCTGCAATCGGACGCATGCCGTACATGGCAGCCCCGACTCCTACACCGGCAATCGCACTTTCAGCGAGCGGTGCGTCGATGACACGGTCTTCACCATACTTCTCAATCAGCCCTTGCGTGGCACGGAATACACCACCACGTACGCCGACGTCTTCCCCGACGACGAAGACGTTTTCGTCGCGCTCCATTTCCTCATGAATCGCTTCATTGATCGCTTCGATAAACGTTTTCATCATTTTTCCTCCTCATAGACGTAATCTAGTGCAGATTCAGGCGATGCATACGGTGCTTTGTCCGCATATGTCGTCGCTTCATTCACTTCAGCATCGATTTGTGCATCGATTTCAGCAAGTGTCTCCGCCGTTGCGATTCCGTCGTTTACAAGTCGTTGACGGAACAATTGAATGCCATCCCGCTCTTTTAATCCAGCCAATTCTTCAGCTGAACGGTACGCTTTGTCATCGTCATCCGATGAGTGTGGCACGAGACGTTCAACTTCTGCTTCGATTAATGTCGGTCCTTCTCCGCGAAGTGCACGTTCACGCGCTTCCTTCACGACCGCATAGACGGCGATCGGGTCTGTCCCGTCGACTGTCACACCTGGCATGCCGTAACCTTTTGCACGGTCTGATACGCGCTCACATGCTAACTGTTTCGTAAGCGGAACCGAGATCGCATACTTGTTGTTCTCACAGAACAAGATGACTGGCAACTTGTGGACACCTGCAAAGTTTGCGCCTTCGTGGAAGTCACCTTGGTTTGAAGAGCCTTCTCCGAACGAGACGAAGGTGACGAGTTCTTCTTTTTTCATCTTCGCCGCAAGTGCAATCCCGACCGCATGAGGGACTTGTGTCGTAACCGGAGATGAACCCGTCACGATGCGATGTTCTTTCGAGCCGAAGTGACCAGGCATCTGACGACCACCCGAATTCGGGTCTTCCGCTTTCGCAAATGCCGATAACATCAAGTCTCTTGATGTTTGACCGAAGTGAAGGACGACTGCCACATCACGATAGTAAGGCAAGACGTAGTCGATTCCTTTTTCGAGTGCGAACGCCGCACCGACTTGCGCCGCTTCTTGTCCTTGACATGAGACGACGAATGGGATTTTCCCGGCGCGGTTCAACTTCCACATCCGTTCATCAATCTTACGGGCACGTACCATCGTTTCGTACATCGCCAATAAATCTTGTTTCGTTAAACCAAGCTCTTCATATGAGTTTACAGTCATCTGTTCCATCCTTGTTCCTCCTTAGGCGTGAATCGGTAATCCATCGACGGCAAGTGCCGCTTCCTGGAAGGCTTCGCTCAATGCAGGGTGTGGGTGCACAAGTTGTCCCATCTCCCAAGCCGTCGCGTTCAAGACGAGCGCGAGTCCACCTTCCGTGATGAGTTCAGTCGCTTTCGGTCCGACGATATGAACACCGAGAAGGTCATCTGTTTCTTTGTCCGAAACGAGTTTGACGAATCCGTCGGCTTGTCCTTCAATCCGCGCTTTCCCGAGTCCGTTGAATCGATATATCCCCGTCTTCACATCATGTCCGGCATCTTTTGCCGCCTCTTCCGTCAAGCCGACCGAAGCGACTTCAGGAACGCTATATACACAATGTGGGATGAGCGCGTAATCGAGTGGTATCGGTTCAAGTCCAAGAATCGTTTCGACCGCCTTCACGCCTTCTGCAGACGCGACGTGAGCGAGTTGTAATTTTCCGATGCAATCCCCGATTGCGAAGATATGACGTTCTTTCGTCCGATACTGACTATCGACTTGAATGATCCCATTTTCTACGACGATAGAAGTGTTTTGAAGTCCTAAGTCTTCCGTGTTGGCAACTCGGCCAACCGAGACGAGGACACAGTCTACTTGTAACATCTCTTCCCCGACAGCAAGCTCCACTGCATTTTCGTGAATCAATGTTCGTTCAGCGTCGACCGTAACGCTCTTCTTCACACGTACGCCACGTTTTTTCAGTAGACGTTCTACTTCGCGAGAGACCGCCTTATCCTCAAGTGGAAGTAATCGATCTCCTACTTCGATCAACGTCACGTTCACATCTAAATCGACGAGCATGGACGCCCATTCGACTCCGATGACACCACCACCGACAATCGCAATCGATTCAGGTAGTGTCTCAAAATTGAGGAGGTCGTCCGAGTTTAAGATACGTTCGTGATCGAACGGCAATCCAGGAAGTTCACGCGGAATCGAACCTGTTGCGATAATCAATTGGTTTGGCAAGATGAGTTCTGACTCACCGCTTTCATCTTCAACGGATACGGTCCCAGGTTGTGGCGAGAAGATACTTGGTCCAAGGATCGAGGCTTTTCCGTGAAACACTTCAATTTTTCCTTGTTTCATCAAGTGCTCGATTCCTTTTTCAAGACCAGCCACAAGATCACGTTTATACGTTTGGGCTCGTTCCATGTTGAACGTCACACTTCCCGTTTCTACGCCGTACGTTGCCCCCTGTTTCGCCGTTTGATAGACATGGGCAGCTTTTAGAAGAGCTTTCGTAGGGATGCAACCTCTATGTAAGCAGGTGCCGCCTAATTTTCTCGCCTCGACGATTGCGACAGATTTACCAGCCTGTGCAGCCTTGATCGCAGCCACATATCCTCCTGGTCCTCCACCAATGACGACAACATCAAATTCTCGTGCCATGTGTATCCCCCTCATATTCTCTTGCGGTCTCTTCCTTCTCGATGACGCGAAGTGCACCTTCTGCCAAGGCTTTCAATTCATCTTCACCTGGATAAACGTATACCGGTGCGAGGAATGCGACACGCTCTTTAATCTTGTCAGTCAGCCAGTCAGAATAAGCGATTCCACCTGTCAATAAGATGGCATCCACTCGACCACTGAGCGTCGCACCATGTTTTGAAATTTCTTGTGCGACACGATAAGCCATCGTCTCATAAAGGAGTCTCGCCTCATCATCTCCCGATTCCATCCGTTGCTCAATCTCAATCGCATCGAATGTACCGAGGTGTGCGAACAACCCACCTTGACCGACAATTTTCTTTTTCATTTCCGATTCTTTATACCTGGTACTATAACATAGTTCTACCACCTGTCCAACAGGAATTGAGCCTGCCCGTTCTGGAGCAAGTGGTCCATCACCGTCGAGTCCATTATTCACATCGATGACGCGTCCATGCTGATGCGCACCGACTGTAATCCCTCCGCCCAAGTGAGCGACAATCAAATTCAGCTCATTGTAATCGCTTCCATTTTCGGTTGCAAAGCGTTTGGCGACGGCTTTTTGATTCAGGGCATGAAAAATACTACGGCGATTGATGTCGGCCATTCCGGTCTTTCTTGCCAACTCATGCATCTCATCGACAACGACAGGGTCAACGATGAAACTTGGAATTCCTTCAATCTCTCCTATTTTGGATGCAATCAATCCACCGAGGTTGGACGCATGCATTCCGAATCTTCCGCTCGTCAAGTCCTCTCGCATCAAATCATTGACGGTATACGTTCCTGATGTCATCGGTGCAAGCAAACCACCACGACCGACAATCGCGGTCAAATCGTTGACCGCGATGCCAGTCTCTTCTAACAAGGCACGCACTTCTTGCTCACGATGAGGTAACTGCTCAGGAAGGCTGAGACCGGTCACGTCAATCTCATGGCGGACCGTACGTGTCATCACTTCTTCCTTCCCATCAAACAATCCAACTTTTGTCGAGGTCGACCCTGGGTTGATCGCAAGAATTAGCCGTTTTGTCATCTTAGCGTCTCCCTAGAATACTTTTTTCAACTTTAAGGAACTGGCTACGTGAACGTGCCATCATGTGAATCCGTTCTTCGGCCATCTTGTCAGCCGCCACGTGCGTCGGTACTCCATCACGCTCCGCGATTTCAAAGACACGCATCATGTTGTCATAGATGAGTTCGACTTTCTTCATTGCCCGTTCACGGTTGTAACCTTCAAGTTCGTCCGCGACGTTGATGACACCACCGGCGTTGATAACAAAGTCTGGCGCGTAGAGGATCCCGTTCTCGTCAAGCACATCCCCGTGACGATCTTCCGCCAATTGGTTGTTTGCGGCACCCGCAACGATTTGAGCTTTCAATTGTGGAATCGTTTGGTCGTTGATGACTGCACCGAGTGCACATGGAGCGAAAATGTCACACTCGACTGCATAAATCTCATCTGGTTTGACGACCGTCGCACCAAAGTCTGCTTCTGCACGTTTGAGCGCTTCTTCGTTGATGTCTGTCACAATCAAATGCGCGCCTTCTTCGTGGAGGTGACGACATAGGTTGTAGGCTACGTTACCGACACCTTGCACGGCAACCGTCTTCCCTGCGAGTGAGTCTGTTCCGAACTTCCATTTCGCAGCGGCTTTCATACCGCGGTAGACACCATACGCCGTTACTGGCGATGGGTTACCACTTGAACCGAACGCAGGGCTGACTCCTGTGACGTAATCTGTCTCCATATGGATGAAGTCCATGTCAGCAACCGTCGTATTCACATCTTCAGCAGTGATATAACGTCCGCTGAGTGATTGTACGTAACGACCGAATGCACGGAAAAGAGCTTCTGACTTGTCCGTCTTGGCATTCCCAATGATGACAGCCTTCCCGCCACCGAGATTGAGACCGGCTGCAGCATTTTTATAAGTCATTCCTTTTGCGAGACGCAATACGTCTGTGAGTGCTTCTTGCTCTGACTCATAATTCCACATACGAAGTCCGCCGAGTGCTGGACCGAGTGTCGTATCGTGAATCGCAATGATTGCTTTTAGACCAGACGCTTGGTCTTGGCAAAATACGATTTGTTCGTAATCCTCAGATTGTAAGACATCAAAAATACGGAAGCGTGGTTCTGTGTTTGTTTCCATCATGATCAATTCCTCCTGTTAAATACGATTAGTTTTTGGCATGTAACAAAGCGAATGCGAGGGAATAAAGTTTCGCCTCCGCTGTATCGGCACGACTCGTCAATACGACAGGGGCAGATGCGCCAACGACAATCGCCGCAACGCTCGCCTCTGCGAAATACATGATTGATTTATAAAGGACGTTGCCGACCTCTATGTATGGTACGACTAATAAATCTGCTTGCCCCGCCACTTCACTATTGATTCCTTTTTGTTTCGCTGCGACCATATCGACCGCGTTATCAAGGGCGAGCGGTCCATCTACGATACAGCCTTTGATTTGTCCCCGACGATTCATCTGACTGAGCAACGCGGCATCGAGCGTCGCGTTCATCTGCGGATTGACAACCTCAACAGCCCCAATCGCTGCGACTTTTGGCGATTCGTAACCGATGTCATGCATCGCTTCTACCGCATTATGAATGATTTCGACCTTTTCTTCGAGCGTTGGCGCGATATGGATTGCAGCATCGGTCACACCAATCAATTTTTCCCGATTTGGAATTTGAAAGAGTGCGATATGACTGAGCGTCCGGTTCGTCCGAAGACCGGCCTCTCGATTGAGGACGGCTTTCATGAATGTCGATGTCGACACCATCCCTTTCATGAGCACATCCGCCTCTTTGTTTTTCACGGCTAGTGCAGCACGTCTGGCAATTTCTACATCACCTTTTGCATGTAAAATATCGACGTCTGACTCATCGATTCCATACTGTTCACATAACTTTCGGATTTCCCGGGCTTCACCAAATAAAATGAAACGTGACAATCCATGATTCGTGGCAAGTTTTACGGCTCGGATCACTTCTTCATCCGCTGCCCCCGCAATGGATACCGTACAACCCTCTAGTTGTTTTGCGTTCGTCAGCATCCGTTCAAAATTCATCATTGTCCCCCCTTGCTCTCTACACTATAACATAAGCAAGTTTCTTTCCTGAATTGTAAGCGCTTTATTATGCGGATGACCATGCAAATAATTGCTCGCCATGCAGAAAAATTCATGCATTTTACTGCATGGTTTCTAATTTGTTATACAAAGTTCGAATTGAAATTTTTAATCGACGTGCAGCTTCTGACTTATTCCCACCAGTTTCTTCAATCGTTCGTTCAATCAAATCACGCTCATATTTCGCAACCGCCTCATGGAGCGTTCGGGACTCAACGACTTTCTGACTCGGCGTTCGAGGTGATAATTGCAGGTGATGTGGGGCAATCCATTGTTCCGTGCTCGCCATATAAATCATCGCCCGACCAATCACATTCTCAAGTTCCCGGACGTTCCCCTTCCAATGCTGACTTTTTAGGAGCACGAGGGCATCTTCATCCACCCCTTGTACACTCCGACCATACTCTTGATTCAACTTTCGAATGATCCGGTCACAAAGTGCCTCGAGTTCATTCAACCGTTCACGAAGGGGAGGGATATGGATGGGCATTCGATTGATGCGATAATACAAATCTTCACGAAACGCCCCGTCTGCCACTTTCTGTTCAAGATCGGCATTCGTCGCAGCGATGATGCGGACATCGATCGGAATTGCCGTCGTCCCTCCGACTCGTACGATCTCATTTTCTTGAAGGACACGTAGAAGCTTCACTTGGACATCGAGTGGCAGTTCTCCGATTTCGTCCAAAAAGAGCGAGCCACCGTCTGCTTCCTCGAAGTAACCGGTCTTTCCGCCACGCTTCGCACCGCTGAACGCACCATCTTCATAGCCGAACAGTTCACTTTCGAGAAGCGTGGGTGAAATGGCCGCACAGTTTACCCGGATAAACTTTTTGAATTTCCGAGGGGACTCCCCATGAATGGCATGGGCGAACAGTTCTTTTCCTGTTCCCGATTCTCCGCGAATCAATACTGTCACCGGTGTCACAGCTGCCAATTTCGCTTGATCGATGACGAATCGCATCGTATCACTTGTCGCGATGATATCGGCAAACTGATATTTCGCCTCTAGATTTCGAATGCGTGTTTTCGCTTCTTGTAATTCATCACGAAGCGCACGAATTTGAGACACGTCGCGGATGACGCCGACCGAGCCTCGCAATTTTCCCTCAACGATGATCGGTTCGGCATTCACAAGGATGTCACGTCGCGTCGCCCCGATTTGCATCCGGATGTCTCGGACCCCTTGTCCCGTCGATAATACTTTCATATGCACACTCTCCTGCATGCCGATGTCGGCAGTGGCAGGCTTATCGACGACATCCTCTTTTTTAAATCCCGTCAACCGGGTATATGACGGATTGATCAAGATGGTGTTGCCGTGATGATCGGCTACCGAAATCGCTTCACTCGTACATTCGATGATCGCCTCAAGCATCTGTTGATTCTGTTTCAATCGCTCGACAACGATCCGAATAAACTCTCCCGGCAACACAACTGCGTCTTGATAATGATCCTTCAACTCTTCAAACGTTTGATGCTGCCCTGTCGTCTCAATGACAAAGTCTAATGATGCATCCGCATATTTCGTCCAATTATCCGTCACGGCGATGCCATAACTTTTGGCAAGTGCGATCCCTTCAGCTGATGCATCGGAGTCCACGACCGCTACGATCGTAGCAAGCGGAGAGTCCATCAACATGTTCAGGACTTCCGTTCCTCCTTTTCCTGCCCCGACAATCATCAATCGTTTGTTCATAAGAATTCCCCCATCTTTCTCTCTTCTCATCTTCATGCTACTGAATCCGAACATGATGCGCAAGCCGACTAAAAATAGACAGTGTGGAATGACTGAATTTCTGTTAAAATAATGTATGGTAAAGGAGGAGATTGCATGCGTTTCATCGCGCTTCTAATCTTAATCGTCCCTGGTTTACTCGGTGTTTACGGAATCAAATTACTTCGTGATAGCTTCTTTTTGAAGACGAGTGGACCGTTCACATGGATTGATTCACTCGCTGCCGCCTCCATGTTGCAGGGGACGTTCGGACTTCTGCTCGCCATGGGCGGGATCGGATTTGTAGCTGGCTATATATTTAACCGCGACAAAAAAACAGGTAAAGTACAACGACTCGACTCATAAGCGCACAAAAAAAGGTTCCCTAACTTGACTTCATTTCAAGTGCGGAACCTTTTATTCGTATTGAATTGTGATCACTACGGATGATCTCCTTTCCAACTGCTTTACTTCCTTTGACATGAGATCCAACGTCTTCTTAATGAAGAAGTATGAAAGAACTTTAGTAACTGCCGTCTTGCGTGAACGGAACGTTTCCATTCGAGTTACTAACTTTTTTAGTTATCGGATCATGTCCAACCATCCATCGTGAAGTCGAACGCTTGCCATAAACTGTTCAACGGTTGACAACACTCCTTTTGGTTAACTGAACGATTTGTTTTTCCTATACCAACCCCTAGCTTCGAGTTGATGATAGAATCGCCTCGCGAATGAGCGACTGTCGCGACCTCACGTCGGGACATTAACGACTTGAGATGTCGTTCCCACCTCTGAGCTATTGTCGGATAGCGAACCGAGATGATTTTGTTTCTTCAAACATTGCTCCGGAACAAGTTTGAAAAGCGTTCATCTGACGCTTGTCCAAGTAACTTGGTACACCTTTATTATAACAAAACATGCTCGTTTTGCAAGCGCTTTCTTTCATAAAGTAAATAAATTTTTTAATGATTATTTTACAAGAAGGACTAAGCCATCAAACGGCTTAGTCCTTCTGAACGATTCAATTACTTTTAAACGACAAGTAGGTGACGAAATACGAAATGAACTCCGAGTTCTTCGGACTCCGTTCACGCTCAGGTCGCCCTTCAAACATCTCATGGTCGCGCATGCCATTCTCCCACGCCGTCTTGATGGCGTGACGCATCGCCCGCTCTACACGTGACGAAGTCGTATCATGCTCTTTTGCGACCATCGGATACAATTCCTTTGTGATCAATCCGAGCAACTCTTGACGCTCGCGTACGTATATGACAGCTTGGCGGATATACTTGAACCCTTTGATTCGAGGAGAAATGCCAAGCTGTTGGAGCAAGAGCGAAATTTCAATTTCATCTGGAGACATTCCTTCGAATTCGCGATTCGCACCATCCGACAACTCACGAATTTTCGTCAACAGTTGTTGGATATTGAAAGGTTTGACGAGAAAGTAAGAGGCACCCAATTGAACCGCTTGTTTCGTCACTTCATCTTTTCCGAACGCACTCAACATGATCACTTCTGGCTTAGCATCTCCGAGCTCTTCATGTAAACGTTGCAATACTCCGATTCCATCCAAATGAGGCATGATAATATCGAGTAAGAGTACATCCGGTTGGTGTGTCTTGACGACCTCTAAGCATGCTTCACCATCGTGCGCTGTTCCAACGACACGGAGATCAGGCTCAGATTCTAGTTGTCGGCTCAACAAATCGACGATTTCTCGATTGTCGTCCGCAATACATAATGTAATCACTTATGACACTCCTTTGATGAACTTCTGTTTTACTTGCTGTGACATTTCGAGCAACTCTTCAACATGTTGCTTCGTCAAGTCTGTCATTTGAATACCCGCAATCATTCGACCTAGCTCGTCAATCCGGCTCTCACGGTCAAGAGTGGCAACGTTCGTCTTCGTCCGGTCGTTTGTTTCCGTCTTCGTGATGTAAAGGTGTTGATCTGCCATTGCAGCAACTTGCGCTAAATGCGTGATACACAGTACTTGCGAACCGACAGACAGACGGAAGATTTTTTCTCCCATTGCTTGTGCGACACGCCCTGATACTCCTGTATCAACTTCATCAAAGATAATCGATGCGACTCCCACCGTTCGGGAAAAGATTGATTTAAGGGCTAACATGACACGAGAAAGTTCACCACCTGAAGCCACTTTCGCAAGCGGCTTGAACGGTTCCCCAACGTTCGTCATCATATAAAATTCGACATCATCAAGACCGTCTTGTTTTAATGGCGTCGTTCGGAATCGAACTTCAAACGCTGTTTTCTCCATATACAATTCTTTTAGTTCTCGATGGATGTCGTGCTGAAGGGACTCGGCCGCCGCTTTACGTGACGCTGACAGTCGTGCACCTGCCTCTTTTGCAACCGTCTCTAGTCGGACAAGGTCTTCTGACAGTGTTTGCAGCAACTCCTCACGATTCGTCATCGATTTCAATTCATCGGATACTTGTTCCCCGTAAGCGATGACTTCTTCGATTGTCGTGCCATATTTCCGCTTAAGCTGTTGGAACAGCGCTAGACGTGACTCAATTTCATCCAACCGAATCGGATCGAACTCAAGTGAGTCGAGTTGATCCCGCAACTGAAACTTCGCATCTTCGAGCAAATAATAAGCATTCGAGATTGTTTCTGACACGGATGCGAGGGAAGAGGACAATTGAGAAGCTTCTTCCATCTCGCGCATTGCGACCCCGATTTGGTCAAGTCCGTTCGAATCTTCCGCGACCGCCTCATAAGACAGGCGAATGTGTTGATGAATGCGTTCAAAGTTCGCTAATTCATCCCGTTCTTCCATTAACGCCTGTTCCTCACCTGCCTTTAGTTCAGCCGCCTCAATCTCTTTTGTTTGAAACGATAGCAAATCCATGCGTTGTGCAAGCTCTTGTTCGCTTTGACTGAGTCGCTTCAGTTCATCCGCGACTTTTTTCCAGGATGCGTACGCTGTCTGATACTCCTCTAATAGTGGTCCGATTTCCTTTTCGGCATAATGATCGAGAATGCCCAAGTGAAATTCTGAGTCCATCAAGTGTTGATGTTCATGCTGACCATGGATATCGACAAGCAAGCGACCGAATTCACGTAGCGTCGAGAGTGGCATCATCTTTCCATTCACACGGCAGACGCTTTTCCCGCTACTATGTAAGTCTCGGCGCAAAATGACTGTCCCGTCCTCGATTTCAATGCCATATTGTTCGGCCGCCTCAATGACCGGATGATCCGATTCAACCATGAACATTCCTTCGATTTCGGCCTTATCCTGACCATAACGAACGAACTCGCTCGATCCACGTCCTCCAACAAGCAACCCAATCGCATCTAACAAAATCGATTTACCGGCACCTGTCTCACCTGTGAGAACGGTCATGCCCCGATTAAACGGAATGTTTAATTCGTCGATAATCGCAAACTGTTTGATTGATAGTTCTGCCAACATACGTACTTTCACCTCATAACATTCCGAGTAGTCGCTCGATGATTTGCTTCGCTTTCTCCTCATCGCGAGCAATCATGAGAATCGTGTCATCCCCACAAACTGTTCCAATTAATTCATCCCATGACAGATGGTCAATCAAGACGCCGATTGCATCCGCATTACCTGGTAACACTTTCATAACAACCAAGTTTTGAGCTGAGTCGACCGAGACGAAGCTGTCACCGAGGATGCGCTTCATTTTTCCGTATGGGTTAAACCGCTGATCCGCAGGCAAGCTGTATTTGTATCGTCCGTCATTCAAAGGAACTTTCACTAAATGTAACTCTTTAATATCCCGAGATACAGTCGCCTGTGTGACGGGATATCCTAGGCGACGAAGTTCGTCTACTAATTCATCTTGCGTCTCGATTTCACGATTCGTCACGATGTCTCGAATTTTAATCAATCGCTGTCCTTTATTCATAAGCGCTGACACCTCATTCTTCGTTTCACATACACATTATCATTCTAAAGTATTGTCGAAAAAAGGTCTAGCATTCCAGTGGGTATTTCCACCATTCCCCATCTCTTCTTCGTCGATAAGAAAAAGCTACAGACAAATCTGTCTGTAGCCATTGCTTATCCCTTTAGTTTGGCATGTGCCGCATCTACCACGTCTTCGACTCGTAGCGATGGTTCGATCCCGCCTATTCCCGTATAACGGGCGAATAAGAGGAATTCAATATTTCCGTCTCCACCCGTGATCGGGGAGTAATCCAATCCTTCGACGAAGAACCCTTCCGATGCAAAATAGCGAACCATATCACTCGCCACACGCTCATGTACGTCACGGTCTCGCACAATCCCTTTCTTTCCGACGTCGGCTTTACCGGCTTCGAATTGAGGTTTAACGAGCGCCATGACGACCCCTTCTTGCTTTAAAATCGCTTTAAGAGGTGGCACCATGAGACGAAGTGAGATGAAAGAAACATCGATCGTCGCAAAATCCGGTTTGACGGGGAATTGATCGGCTGTCGCATGACGGAAATTCATCCGTTCCATAACGATGACGCGATCATCGCTGCGAAGCTTCCAAGCGAGCTGGTTGTAACCGACATCGACCGCATACATTTGTGTGGCCCCGTTTTGAAGCGCACAGTCTGTAAAGCCTCCCGTAGAGGAACCAATATCAATCCCTACACGATTTTGTACGTCGAGCGGAAATACTTGCAGAGCTTTCTCAAGCTTCAGTCCGCCTCGTCCGACGTACGGTAGAACTTGACCTTTCACTTCAAGAGGGATATCGTCAAACACTTTATCGCCTGCTTTATCCAGACGTTCGGTCCCACTGTAGACAAGACCGGCCATGACGGCCCGTTTCGCCTTCTCTCGTGTTTCAGCGAGACCGCGTTCGACGAGTAGTACATCTAATCTTGTTTTCGTTCTTTTTTCCATAATCCCTCACACATTCTGTCGATTTGTCTCCATCACGAACCGCTCAATCGATTCCGCCATTTGGGCTGGTCGGAGACCAATCTCTTCCAAAAGTTGGTTGACACCGCCGTGCTCGATATATCGGTCTGGAATCCCGAGGCGTTGAATCCGCGGGAACGCTCCTGTTTCATTCGCATGTTCTAACACACTGCTTCCAAAGCCACCTGCGAGTGCCGCTTCTTCAAGTGTCACGAGCGGAATGCCTTCTGCATATAAAGAAGTGAGCATTGCATCATCGAGCGGTTTGATCGTACGACAATTGATGACACGCACACTGAGCTTGCCTTCTAATAATGAACGTACTTCCAAAGCATCTTGAACTTGTGGTCCAAACGTCAAAATGGCGACATCCGTTCCTTCTGCCTCGACTTCCCAATCATCGAGCGAGATTTCTTGGAGCGTATCACTCATCGGCACGCCAATCCCTTCGCCACGAGGGAAGCGGATTGCAATCGGTCCATCATCATAACGAAGCGCTGAGTAAACGAGTTGTTGTAACTCTTCTTCATCTTTCGCCATCAAAATTCGAATGTTCGGTACGTGACGCATGAAGGCGATATCGAATACCCCTTGGTGCGTCTCTCCATCTGCCCCGACAAGTCCTGAACGGTCAATCGTGAATACAACGTTCAAGTTTTGACGACAAATGTCATGGACAAGTTGGTCGTACGCGCGCTGGAAGAATGTAGAGTAAATCGAGACGACCGGTTTCAAACCTTGTGTTGCCTGACCTCCCGCTAACGTTACCGCATGCTGCTCGGCAATCCCGACATCAAACATGCGTTCCGGGAATTTTTTCGTGAAGCAGTCGAGTTTTGAACCGACACTCATTGCAGGCGTGATCAACGTCACCCGCTCATCCGACTCTGCCACTCTCGTGATCGTCTCAGCGACGACTTTCGAATAGCTAGGTCCTTTCGGTTTCCCCTTGATCACTTCACCTGACTCAATCTTGTAAGGTCCTAAACCGTGCCATGTTCCAACACCGTCTAACTCAGCGGGACGGTAACCCTTCCCTTTTTTCGTGATGACATGAACGAGAACCGGTCCATCGATTTTTTTCGCATACTCGAGTGTCTCAAGCAAGTCTTTCAAATCGTGACCGTCTGTCGGTCCAAAGTAAGTGAAACCGAGTTCTTCAAAGAATGTGCCTGGAATGAGTGCAGACTTCAACAAATCTTTTACTCGCTCCCCACTTCGTTCGAGTGAATTGCCGACGAGTGGAATATGCTTGATGATTGATTCCATCTCTTCACGTGCATGCTTCAATTTACGCGACGCACGGATTCGACCGAGCATATTATGCATCGCCCCAACGTTCGGTGCGATGGACATCTCATTGTCATTCAAGATGACGATGACATTCTGCTTCTCGGCACCAATATGGTTCAACGCCTCGAGGGCCATTCCTCCGGTTAACGCTCCATCACCGATGATGGCAATGGCACGATCATTCGCACGTCCCTTTAATTCATTTGCGATTGCAATCCCCATTGCTGCTGAAAGCGACGTCGAACTGTGACCAGTTTCCCATACATCATGTTCACTCTCACAACGTTTAGGGAAACCACACAACCCGTTGTATTGTCGAAGGGTATCAAACTGGCTCGTACGTCCTGTCAAAATTTTATGAACGTATGCCTGATGACCGACGTCCCATACAAATTGGTCTTTCGGACTGTCAAATACACGGTGCAGGGCTAGCGTCAACTCTACAACTCCTAAGTTTGGCGCTAAATGCCCTCCCGTCACTGCCAATTTTTCAATCAAGAATCGTCTAATGTCTGAGCCGAGTGATTCGAGTTCGGTGACAGACATCCTTTTCAGGAATGACGGGTCTTGAATGGATGTCAAGTCCATAATGACCATCCTTTCTCCTCACATTTTACTGATTCGTACCTTACATTTTACAAGAATGTGACGGTAGATGCCACACATTCCCCAAAACAAAGGTGACACGATGTGCTCATCGTGTCACCTGGGTCAATGATTTCGTTTCACCACAAACGCCAACAAGTCTAATAATAGCGGAGCTTGAATCGAAAGCGACTCGATAGCAAAGGTCGCCGCCTCTACTTCTGCATCGAGTGCACGCTTCGCCCCGTCTAATCCGAGCAGTTTCGGATACGTCGTTTTTTCGTTCTCTTCATCCGAACCAACACGTTTCCCGATTGCCTTCTCGTCTCCGACGACATCTAGGATATCGTCTTGAATCTGAAATGCGATGCCAAGGTGTCGGCCGAACTGTTTTAATTGTGTCCGATCTTCCTCTGACACACCGGCCAGGATCCCACCCGCCTCAAGCGCATAGACGAGCAGAGCACCCGTCTTTCGTTCATGAATCGACTGGAGTTCCTGTAACGTGACGTCACTCCGTTTCTCAGCGAGCATATCGTCCAACTGACCGCCGACCATGCCAGAGCTACCAGCTGCTAGACCGAAAACGCGAATGATTTCGACGATTTCTCCAGCAGGGAGCGACATTTGTGTGAGAATGCGAAACGCATCCGTCAAAAGCGCATCTCCTGCTAAAATGGCAGTCGCCTCATCAAACTGTCGGTGATTCGTCGGTCGACCCCGGCGAAGATCATCATCATCCATCGCCGGCAAGTCATCGTGAATGAGCGAATATGTATGGACCATCTCGAGCGTCGCCGCAACCTCGCTACCTCGCTCGAGTGGAACACCGTACGTTTCTAGAACAGCATAGACAAGCGCGGGACGTATTCGTTTTCCGCCCGCTTCTAGAGAATAGACCATCGCATCGCGAAGTCGCGTCGGCATGTCACTCGCCTCAATGAGCGAACGCATCGATTCTTCGACAGTTCGCTTCCACTTGTTCAAATCATCCGTGCGGTTCATGCAGACCCTCCTTTTTCACGAAGGGTACCGTCTAACTCGAGTATTTCGTCCATTTTCTTTTCAGCGGCCGAGAGTTTTGTCTGGCACAAAGCAGATAACCGGACACCTTCTTCATATAAAGTCATCGCTTCCTCTAATGGTACGTCACCAGTCTCAAGTTGAGCGACAATCTGTTCGAGTCGTTCAAGTGCCGCTTCAAACGTCTGTTCTTGTTTCGTCACCAACAATCCTCTCCTTCACTTCAGCGACAGCGTGACCGTCCCGAAAACGAATCGAGATGTCTCCATCGCGTAATTCTTTCACATTTTGCACGTATGCTCCATCTTGTTCAATGAACGTGTAGCCCCGTGATAGGACCGCAAGCGGACTGACCGCATGCAATCTTCCTACCTGTTGTGTAAATTGTCGTTTCGATTGTTCTAATGGTTTTGTCCGACGAAGTCGATCGACCATTTGATTGACCTGTTCTCCTTGTTGCGACAAGGTTTTTGAGAACCGTTTCACATCTAGCTGTTGTGACAACTGACGGAGCTTGTGAGTCGCTTCTGAAAGATGTCGTTTCATCCCTTGCTCGAGGCGGATTTCCGACTGAGCAAACCGTTCTCGCTTTTGAGAAATCGTATATCGTGGCGATTTCAAGCCATAACTGTTAATCATCCGATCTACACGGTTCCGAGAATCATCGAGTTGAATCCTGACGGCTTTATGCAGATGGGTGTCTAGACGCTCTACATCTTTCCGCTGGGCGTCAATCATCGCTGTGGCGAGTTCGGCCGCCGCTGTCGGAGTTGCGGCCCGAACATCTGCGACAAAATCTGCGAGCGTATAATCCGTCTCGTGACCGACAGCAGAGATGATCGGGATGGTCGACGCATAGATGGCTTCGACCACTACATCCTCATTAAACGCCCACAATTCCTCAATCGAGCCGCCACCACGGCCGACGATGAGCACATCACAGTCGGTCCGTTCATTCATCCACCGAATGGCAGATGCCACTTGTGGGGCAGCCATTTCGCCCTGTACAGCCACAGGGGCGAATGTGATGGCAACGTGGGGCGCACGACGCCGAAGTGTGGTCGCGATATCATGTAACGCTGCCCCTTTCGGAGATGTGACAATTCCGATCCGCTCAGGAAACGTCGGAAGGAGTTGTTTTCGGTCTACATCAAACCAACCCTTCTCCTCAAGTTCACGTTTTCTCGCCTCATACTGTTCATATAATAAACCGATTCCGTCTTGACGCATCAGTTCGACGTACAATTGAACGTCACCGGTCGCTTCATACATAGTCACTCTTGAGACGGCGATGACCTTCATTCCATCTTTCGGTTCGAATTGAAGCTGTTTCGCATCTCGAGAGAACATGACGGCTTTCATGCGGGACGCATCATCTTTCAAGGTGAAATAACAATGACCAGATGAATAGCGTTTAAAATTCGAGATCTCACCGATGACCGCGACTTGTCGAAGCAAGACATCATCATCGAGTTGTCGCTTCACATATCGAACAACTTCGGAGACCGGAAGTGGATTAGCCACGTGACGCTACCTCGACCGTGTTGTGCATAAGCATCGTGATCGTCATTGGACCGACACCGCCAGGAACCGGTGTAATCGCACTCGCCTTCTCTTTAACGGCCTCATAGTCGACGTCGCCAACGAGACGACCTTCGACACGGTTGACGCCGACGTCGATGACGAGCGCACCAGGTTTGACCATGTCCGCAGTAACGAGACTTGCACGCCCAACTGCGACAATTAAGATGTCAGCCTGTCGTGTCATTTCTCCAAGGTCTTTCGTTTTCGAGTGACAGTACGTGACCGTAGCAGACTCATTCAAGAACAACATGCCGACTGGTTTTCCGACGATTTGACTGCGACCGACGACCACGACGTGTTTCCCAGCGATCTCAGTTTGTGTCTTTGCGAGATGCAAGATGCCGTGTGGTGTACATGGAAGCAACGTATCAAGACCGAGCATCATCTTTCCGACGTTCTCAGGATGGAAGCCGTCTACATCCTTTTCAGGAGAGATGCGCATGATGACTCGTGATTCGTCAATGTGTTTTGGTAGTGGAAGTTGCACGAGAATCCCGTGTACTTCCTCATCCTCATTCATCAAGTCAATCAAGTCGAGCAATTCTTTCTCGCTAATCGTCTCATCAAAACGGAGCACTTGCGAATCGATTCCGATTTCTTGTGCTGCCCGTTCTTTCCCGCGTACATAGCTATGACTTGCTGGGTCATCCCCAATCAATACTACTTTCAATTTCGGTACGATGTTGCGTGCACGAAGTGCTGTCACACGCTCTTTTAACGTTTCTCGATATGATGCTGCCACTTGTTTCCCGTCGATCACTACTGCCATCTCTCTCATCCCCCGTTGTCTTTAGGTTTTTCTGTAGTTGGTCTGGTGTCTTATCTCTATTTTTTAGTCTTCTTTAATAATGTTGCCGAGTACGCCGTTCACGAGCTTACCGGCTTCTTCGTCTCCGAACGATTTCGCGAGTTCGACCGCCTCGTTGATGGTGACGTTCTCCGGAATCGTTTCAACGTATAACAATTCAAACGTCGCCATTCGTAAAATCGTACGTTCGACATTCCCTAGGCGATCCAAGCGCCAGTTTTTCAAGTTTTCGACGAGCAAGGCGTCGATATCCTCTTGATGCTCTAGCGTTCCTGTGACGAGTTGTTCGTAAAACGGATCAGACTCTTGCCCGTCCAATGCGAATTCGATAGCTTCGTCCACCTCTAATTTAGATACTTCGATTTGAAAAAGCGTTTGAATCGCTTTCTCTCGTGCTTCATGACGTTTCATTCAGTTACTCTCCTTTTACATGCTTTCATTGTGATAGTTTAGCATAAAGCACTCATAAATTCAGTACAAAAAACCAGGAAGCCGAAATAATGTTCGGGCTTCCTGGTTGTTGTTATTTCGCCAATGACATTTCTTTTTCGACAAATTTCGTGTCGAATGTGCCGATTCGGAACTGCTCGTGTGCCATCACTTGCTGATGGAACGGAATCGTCGTTTTGATTCCTGAAACCGTAAACTCGTCCAAAGCGCGCAACATCTTCAAAATCGCCTCGTCACGCGTCGGTGCGTGCACAATCAACTTGGCGACCATCGAGTCATAAAACGGAGGAATCATCGCTCCTGCATATAGACCGCTGTCCACCCGAACGCCCATACCACCTGGGACGATGTATTGATCGATTTTCCCTGCCATCGGACGGAAATCCATGAACGGGTCTTCTGCGTTGATCCGGCATTCAATCGAATGCCCAGAGAACGTGATGTCTTCTTGAGAGATGGCGAGCGGATGCCCGAGTGCCACTTCTAATTGTGCTTGCACGAGATCGAATCCGGTGATCATCTCCGTGACCGGGTGCTCGACTTGAATCCGCGTATTCATTTCCATGAAATAGAACTCATTGGATTCTGGAACATAGATGAACTCGATTGTCCCCGCTCCAGAATATTGAATCGCTTTCGCCGCTTTGACTGCCGCATCTCCCATCATTTGACGTGTTGCTTCGTCAATCGCAGGTGATGGCGCTTCTTCAACGAGCTTCTGCATCCGTCGTTGAATCGTGCAATCACGCTCGCCTAAATGAATCACATTCCCGAATTGGTCAGCGAGAACTTGCACTTCTACGTGACGGAACGACTCGATAAATTTCTCGAGATACACGTCTCCGTTACCGAACGCCTGCTTCGCCTCTTTGCGTGTAGCGACCAACCCTTGGATGAGTTCGTCTTCGTTTCGGGCGACCCGAATACCGCGTCCCCCACCACCTGCCGTCGCCTTGATAATGACCGGATAGCCCATCTCGCGCGCGAGTTCTACGGCCTCTTCATCCGTGACGACACCGCTAGAACCCGGGACGACCGGCACACCTGACTCAATCATCGTTCGTTTGGCCTCATCCTTGATTCCCATCTTGCGGATGGCATAGCTACTCGGCCCGACAAATTGGATGCCACACGCCTCACACATCTCGGCAAATTCAGCATTTTCAGCTAAAAATCCGTATCCAGGGTGCACCATCGTCGCGTCCACGGCACATGCGACCGACAAGATGTTTGGAATGTTCAAATACGAGTCTTTGGACGGATTTGGTCCAATACAGTATGCTTCGTCGGCCAAATGAACATGTAATGCTTCACGGTCTGCTTCTGAAAAAACAGCGACCGTCGGAATATTCAATTCTTTTGCAGCACGTATGATTCGAACCGCGATTTCTCCACGGTTAGCGATTAATAATTTCATAACGACCTCACTTCACGCTGAAGAGCGGTTGACCGAATTCGACGAGATCGCCATCTGCGACGAGCACTTCTACGATTTCGCCACTGATTTCCGCTTCGACATCGTTAAACAGTTTCATCGCCTCTAGAATACAGACGATTTGTCCTGACTCCACTCGATCACCTACGTTGACGAAGGCTTCTTTATCCGGAGCTGGACGGGAATAAAACGTTCCGACCATTGGAGAGGTGATTGTACGGTAAGACGCTTGTTCTGGCGTCGATTGTTCTTTATGTTCTTCTGCTTGAGCAGCAGGCGCAGGTGGCGCGATTGCTTGTGTCTGCATCACAGGCGCGCTCATGACCGCTTGCGCTTCTTTCTTTAATGACAGTTTGAAATCAGATGTTTCAAGCTCCATTTCATGAACCGTTGATTGGTCCAATAGTTGAATGAGCTCTTTGATTTGATCGATTTGCATCTTTCTTACCCCCTGTTTATACCTGGTACTAATCTCCTCTTCACTATAACTGGTCAGACCAATGAATGCAACGAGAAAAAAAGAGTGCCCATTCATTCGAATGAACACTCTCTCAGATTAACCGTTGTAACGACCCATGAACTCTCCAGTACGTGTATCAACCGTCACTTTTTCACCTGGCTCGATGAAAAGTGGTACTTGAATCACATGACCTGTTTCAACTGTCGCGTTTTTCTTCACGTTCGATGCTGTGTCCCCTTTGACGCCTGGGTCTGCTTCGATGATTGTCAACACCACGCTCGTCGGAAGCTCGATTCCAAGAATCTCACCATTGTAGTCCGCGATACTGACTTCCATGTTTTCAAGCAAGTAAGGAAGCGCTGCTTTCACTTGTTCACTCGTCAACTCAAGTTGCTCGTATGATTCATTGTCCATGAAGACATACGTGTCGCCCATTGGATAGAGATATTGCATACGCTTACGCTCGATGTGCGCACGCTCGATTTTTTCTCCGCCGCGGAACGTTGTTTCTTGGATCGCTCCGTTGCGCAAGTTACGCATTTTTGTACGAACGAATGCTGCACCTTTACCTGGTTTTACGTGTTGGAATTCGATGACTTGCCAAATCGAACCGTCAGATGTTTTGACTGTCAATCCTGTTTTTAAATCGTTAACTGATACCATGTTGATTTCCTCCTAAATTCAGACGAGACTCAAGCCTCAATCGTAATTAACTCTTTTGGCGACTGCGTCAGACGGTAACATCCGTCTTCCGTAACGACGACATCGTCCTCAATTCGGCAACCGCCGACACCGTTAATGTAAATACCCGGTTCAATCGTGACGACCATCCCTGGCTCGAGTACTGTTTCCGAGCGGAATGATAATCCAGGTGCCTCGTGCACTTCCATGCCAAGACCATGACCTGTCGAGTGGCCGAAGTATTCACCATATCCTGCTTCTTTGATAATGTCTCGTGTCAATGCGTCAGCTTCAATCCCTGTGATGCCAGCACGTGTACCTTCCACACCAGCGAGTTGGGCACGAAGCACTGTGTCATAGATTTGACGCAACTCGTCCGAAATCGGTCCGACCGCGAGTGTACGCGTAATATCTGAGCAGTACCCTTTATAGTAAGCACCAAAATCAAGTGTGACAAGTTCGCCAGATTCGATGACCTTATCGCTCGCAACGCCGTGCGGAAGTGCCGAGCGGAGACCAGAGGCAACAATCATATCGAACGATGACGAATCAGCACCTTTTGAGCGCATGAACATTTCGAGTTCGTTTGCGACTTCTCTCTCGGTACGACCCGGACGAATGAATGTCTGGATATGTGCATACGCTGCATCAGCGATTGCCGCAGCTTCCTTCATAATCTTAATCTCTGATTCATCCTTAATCAAGCGCAGTTTTTCAACGATTCCAGACGTCTCGATCAGATTTGCATCCACTTCTTTTTCATAAGCGCGATATTGACCAACTGTCATCGCGTCTTGCTCGATTCCAAGGCGTGCGATTGACTCACGTGACACAACATCTGCTACCGATTTGATGAGTGACGTATCAAGTTCAATGATGTCATACCCATTTACTTGATCGTTCGCCTGTTCCGTGTAACGGAAGTCTGTGATAAAGCTTGCAGATTTCGCCGTGATGACGATCACACCGCTTGATCCAGTGAAGCCTGATAAGTAACGGATGTTCTCTCGTTTTGTGACGAGCAATGCGTCAATCTCGTTTGCCTCTAACTGTGATTGCAGTTTGTATACGCGTTCAATCATGTCGATTCCTCCAATGTTCGATTAGTGCATGCAGTGCCAACGTGTAACTCGTCAGCCCGAAGCCGGTAATGACACCTAAACAAACGCCTGCGAGTTTTGACTCGTGGCGAAATGTTTCTCTGGCATGCACGTTCGAGATATGTACTTCAACGACCGGGGCAGCGATTGCAGATATGGCATCGCGAATCGCGATCGATGTATGCGTATAAGCACCCGCGTTCAAAATGACACCATCATAGTCGTAGGCATCATGTAGCGCATCAATCAACGCTCCTTCGTGATTGGATTGAATGAAAGTGAGTTCGACGTCATCCGGTGCAGCAAGCATCATTTCGGCAGCTAGACCTTTTAACGACACGTCCCCATACACGTCCGGTTCACGGCGACCCAATAAATTTAAATTCGGACCATTCAACACTAGAATCTGCAATCTTCTTCCCCCTCGTTCGTCAAGTCTTATCTATTGTAACAAATTTATCGAAAGAACGTGAATCGAGCCTTCCGCCCTTTCGTTTTTTTTATAAATCGCGGTATAATTCAAGTACAACTCTGTAAGAATCGAGGAAAGTGAATGAATTCTAAACCAAACATTCCTGTCGGAGGACAGGCACTCGTGGAAGGCGTCATGTTCCAAGGCCGCTCCGAGAGCGCATCCGCCATTCGGCGAAAAGACGGTTCCATCGAAACGTTCGAGCAAGCGCGCATCCTCGTCCCGTGGGTCCAATCGTTGAAAAAGGTACCGTTTTTGAGAGGGATTGTCGCCTTATATGAATCCTTGAAGAACGGATCAGCGCATATGAATTTTGCAAGCGATCGTTATGACGTCGACCCGAGTGAAGATGTCAGTACGAACGAGGAACAGAAGCAAAGCATGTGGATGATTGCCTTCATTGCCATCATCGGTGTGATTTCTTATGTCTTTGGGAAGTTGATTTTTAATGTGACCCCAGCTCTTCTTGCCTCGATGTTTCAAGACGTGCCGTTATTTTCCGGACACGTGGTTCAAAACCTCCTTGAAGGGGGAATAAAATTAGTACTGTTGCTCAGTTACCTCTATCTGATATCATTGACGCCACTCATTAAACGCGTCTTCCAATATCATGGGGCTGAACACAAGGTCATCAACTGTTATGAGTCCGGACGTCCGATTACGGTCGAACAAGTTCGAAAGAGCTCACGTCTTCATTACCGTTGTGGGTCGAGTTTTATTTTGTTCACTGTTTTCGTCGGGATTGGCGTGTATATGATTGTCCCAATTGATCCACTTTGGCTACGACTCGTCAGCCGAATTGCGCTCTTACCTGTCGTCATCGGAATCTCATTTGAAGTCCTACAATTCACCAACCGTTTCCGTGAACATCGCTTTCTTTCATTCCTCGGAAAACCGGGTCTGTCACTCCAGCTATTGACGACTCGAGAGCCGAGCGATGAACAGATTCAAGTCGCAATCGAAGCATTCGAGACATGGGAACGTAAAGAGTTAGGAGAATCGGTCATTCATAGAGAGGGATAAGAGGAGGAAGCACCATGATCAGACAACGAATTGGTTCAACCGCTGCAACAATCGTGTTTATCTTAGGCTTCATCGGGGTCGGGCATATGCTCGCCACCGATCCCGGTCGATTGTTTAGACAATTGTTGTTCATCGGGATATTCGGGTTAGTCTTTTATGTGATCTACCACGTTTTCATCGGACGACGTATGTCCCCAGAGGATATGCGCTATCGTAAAACCGCTCAAGCCTCTAAGAAACGGATGCAAGGGAACCGTGGACCTCAAGTCAAACCTTCCGCATCCGTGAAGAATAAGAAACATAAGAAGCCGGGTTCGAATGTCACGAAGTTGTCCAAACGATCGAACGGACATCGAAGCAATCCCCCGCACCTCACCGTGATCGAAGGAAAAAAAGGGAAGAAGAAAAAGAAAGCCAACATGTAAAAAAGGAGCGCCGCGGCGCTCTTCAGGCTGTTGACGAACCAAATCGCCACGTGCGATTTGGTTCGTCTTTTTTTATGTCCAACGAGCTCGAGGCGCTCTGCCCGACAAA
>NZ_JACSKL010000018.1:0-36317 GCF_018617585.1 Exiguobacterium sp. s129 | reverse complement strand
TAATTGTTGCTCTGTCTCCGCGAGCTCGTCCTCGACGAAGAGTCTTGTGAAGGTTGTCTCGTCAGATGAGGTGTAGTTCGCCTGTTTGATGGTCCGACGGTCGGCATAGAAGGATGTCAAAAGACTGTTCTCCCGTTCTTCGGGTGTGAGTGCGTCGATTGATTGTGACTCATCCAATCCGTAGATTCGGACGGCGAGTTGGTCGAAGTCGTTCGGCACGTCCTTCAATTCGAGCACGTATTGGTCGTTCCGTTCATACAGCAACGTGACTTCCTTCTCGACATCCGGACGTGCCTTATAGACATAGCGGAAGAGATGATCGTTTGTGTTACCTGGTGTCTCATCGAGCGAGAGTCGGACGCGCATCGTCTGCTTTTCCTTGTCATAACTCCATGCATGGAGCGTCACGGTCTCCCCGTTCGAGAGCCGAATTGCCTCGTTGATCGGTGTCTCATTGACCGGTGATTCTTCGGCGAAGAAGAACGACGAGGTACCGAAGAAGAGGAAGCCGATGACAAAGAATATCCCGATTCCGAGGTAGAACCGGGAGACGTTCTGGGTGAGACGTTTTCGAGTTTGTCGTCGCATCTAGATTCCTCCTTTCGGTGTCAGGTCTTCCATCACGGTGACGACCAAACGTCCGTCGATGGACTCGAACGTCAGGGTCAACAGTTCTTGCGTCGTCTCCTCATAACCCGTCTCGGTGATCAACAGGTCCTGTTCGAACCGTACGAGACATTCTTCTCCGGAGACAGAAGGGAACACCTCGATGTCGCGGACGGTCGTCTCGTACGTGCCGACGTCACTGCCGTCAGCGGCGAAGAGTATGGCCGCAAGTTCTTCCGACATGACGTCTTTCGCCTGTCGTTTCTGGGTCGTGTAACTGTCTTTCGTGATGGTGAATGCATACTCGACGAAGCGCGTTGCGCGTGTCGTCAGCTCCTCCATTCGTTCCGTCTCCGTCGAGGCGACGACTTGTTCGGTGTCCGCTGACGTATCCTCGGAGGTTGCCGATTCAAGGGAAGTGACGCTCTCATTTTTCATCTTACTAGGGTCTGAAGTACTCGTGACAGCCGTCACTTGTTGATAGAAAAAGGCGTTCGCCGCAAGTGAAATAAGAAGCAGTACCCCGAACAGATACGCGAGGTGACGTGCGGTGAAGTTCATCCTTTCTCCTCCTTTCCATACATCCATGACTCAAAATCCGAAGACCGGGGCGGGGTCGATATGACCGGACCATTCGCTCGTCTTGATCTCGAAATGCAGATGGTTCCCGCTCGATCGGCCGGTCGTGCCACAGTAACCGAGCGCCTGCCCGGCGTCGATTTGTTGTCCGGTCTGGACGCCGAGACGACTCAGGTGCGCGTACGCCGTGATGTAGTTGTCGTGCCGGACTTGGACGAGATTGCCGTACGGCCCGCGGTTACCGCTATAGATGACGGTTCCGCTCTTGACCGCGTGGATCGTGTCGGACGGGGTGCAACTGAAGTCGATACCGGTGTGGTTGTCCCGTTGTCCGAAGACGACGCGCCACCCGAAACGCGATGTCACGTTGAGTGGGATGGCGAGCGGGGAACGTAATCCCGACAGCAGTTCTTTCGTGATGACCCCGTCGGCGACGGCGACCGGCGCGAGGTATTTCAACACCGCGTCGACGTATTCGATGTCCCCATAACAGGCACCGTCCTGGACCGCGCTCGGACGATGACAGCGGTAGATGCCGGTGTGTTTCACGCGTTGGTACATCATTTGGGAGAACGAGATGGCGAGCTCTTTCGAGTAACGTCCGCCATTCTCTTGGACGTAATCGATGAAGCCGCCTCCGAAGTTGTAACTCTGTAACGTAAGCTGTACGTCGCGGTTCGCCCGTTCGAAGACGGACGCGAAATGTTCGACGCCGTAGACGATGCTCTCCTCGGGGGAGGTGATGCATCCGATGCGTCCACACTTCGATTCGCTCGCCTGCATCGGGTCGTTCCCGCGTCCGCCGCTCTCCTGCATCATGAGCGCGAGTACGAGGTTCGTCTGTTCGGCCAGTCCGTGCTTCGACAGTTCCGATTCGACCAAGCCCCGATATTGGAGCACCTGCTCGCTCACCTGGAGTCCACCGGCCGTGTCGAACGGGACGTCGGTCGGTTGTTCGTTCTGGACACCCGTGAGCGTGTCGAGGATTCCGACGACGAGGATGATCAGGAACAAGACGAGTGCCGAGATCCCGAGCAGGATGAGTCGCCACTTGAGCGTCGCGAGCTGCCATTTCGCCGTGACGGCGAAGCGGGTCGTCCGTTTCGCGGCCGCCCACATCAGGCACCTCCACCGAACAGGGCGAGTTCCTCTGGCGCGACGTCGACGTCAAAGATGAGGTTCTGTACGCCCGAGATGCTGAGGACGACGCGTCCCGTCTCGAGCGAGGGGATGATTCGCATCTCGGAATTCGAGAGTTGGCCATCAAACACTGTTTGGATGATCGGAATGCTCTCCGCGTCCTGTTCACCGATGATCTTGTATTGCGTCAATTGGAAGAGCGACTTGACGTTCTCCGCGTTCTCAGACTTCGATCCGGCCGGCACGAAGTCGGTGATCAAGTGCGATACGAAGAAGATGCCACCGAAGTACTTGCGCGCCTCGCGCATGCAGCGTTGCAGATACAGGATGGCCGGTTGGGCGATGTCGCGCGTGTTGATCAAGTGGTGTGCCTCGTCGATGACGATGAGGTACTTGCATGCCTCTTCGGTCCGGAGCACGCCCTGGTTGAAGGCCTTCAGTTGACTCGAGCCGTTGGCGATCATCCCGTCCCACAGCATGTTCATTAAAGAGAACACCTGCGCTTGGAACACCTCGTCCCTGAGGCTCGTCAGGTTTCTTAGTGGGAACGATACGATGAGTTCCTCATCGAACCGGTCGATCGAGGAGTGTCCGTCGAAGATGTTGCCGTAGTTATGGACGAGGTTCGTGACGGCGAGCTCGATGTTCTCGAGTCGTCGGACGCGGTTCGGACTGATCGCTTCCTTGATTGAGGTGCGTGTGTCGTCCATGTAGAGCTCACGCCGCACGAGTTTCAAGAAGTCGGAGAACGTCGGGTATCGGTTCGCCGGATGCGTCGTGATCGGCAGTTCGCCCTGTTCGTCCCAGAGCCCGTGCCGGACGTACAAATCGCGAAGCAAAATTTCGAACTCGTTCGTCTCTTCCTGTGTCGCCGCCGGGTTGATGTAGTGATAGAACACGGCCATCTTCGACAGATGCTGCATGAACGAGAGCGCCTCGTTGGCGCTGCCGTCGTTGTTCGTCACCGTCTTATAGACATGGAGCGGGTTGATGAGCCCGGCCGACCCGTCGAGCGCGATTTCTTTCCCGCCGAGCTGACGCACGAGGTCGGAGAACTCGCCCGTGACGTCGAGGATGCGGATCTTGTTGCCTTTGATTGCCTGATCGAGCACGGTCTTCTTGAGGAGCGTCGACTTCCCGGACCCCATCTTGCCGATCATGAGTGCGTTATAGAACTTGCGCTGTTTATCCTTATGGAACAGGTCGAAGATGACGCTACCGTTCGTGTCGGTCGTCCCGTAATACGTGCCGGTCGCGTCCTGGAGCGACGTGAAGTGGAACGGGTAGCCGCCGGCGATGGAAAGGGACGGGATTTCTTTCCCACGGCGCCGGTTCGGGAGCTTTTGTTGTTGATCATAGCTCGTAAACAGGCTCTGCCATTCCCATTCCTGTTCGTTCAGAAAGATTGTCGAGCGGAAGTTCCGAGCCTCGAGTTCTTCCATCACTTCCTGTACTTTCACCTCGAGCGTGTCGAGCGTCTTCGCCTTCACATAAAGGCGAAGATGTAGATATTTCATCGTCTCGCCCTGGGTGATCTGTTCGTAGAGCTCGTTCAGTTCCTTATATGTCTTGCGGGCGTCGATGCGGTCGATGTTGTCTTTTGCGTTCTCGAAGCGTGTGTTCTGTTCGGCCATCGACTTGTTGATGGTCTGGATGATCTCACGCTTGTCGACCGTCCCGATGTCAAGCGTCGTCAAAACGCCTGGCATGTTCAGGATCGGTTCGAGCCAGTAGTCATAGACGAGCGACTGATATTTATAGACATGGAGGCACGAGAGATAGCCGTCCCCGAGCCGGACGAAGTTGGCATCGAACTTAATGCCGCCCTGCGGTTGGATCTTGGCGATGATGTCGGGGTTATAGTCTTTCTCGATCTTGACGGTCTCCGGGTCCTGTTGTCTGGACAATTTGTCACGCAGACGCTGCCACATATGCGTCACTCCTTTCTTCAGGCGTCGAGTTGTGGTTTCGTGTTCGGGTTGTTCAGCTGGTAGAGCACATGGACCTTCTGGTCGAGCGTCAGCTCGCGCATCGGGTTCGAGCGGCGGAGCAGTTTATAGAGGTGCGTCTTGCGTTCGCGTAACGTCCGTTCGTCGTCTGCATAAAAAAAGAGGAGATAATCGCGATTGGTGCGATGCTCCTCGAGGTATTCAAGCTCCTGCTTCTTCTTGAGTAAGAAGGGCAGGTAGGCCGGTGTCTGATTTTGTCGAATCTGTCGCTCGATGCTGATCTTCTGCCGTTCGAGACTGAGCGGTGTGTTCAATGGCACGACCTTGAGCGGGTACGTGTACGCCTGGAGTAGGTATGCGAGTGAGAACACGTCATGGTCCTTTTCCTCCTCGTTCAAGGAGTAGATGTCCTTTGAGGTGAGCTGGATCATGTCGAGATAGGTCCCGTCGCGCATCTCGAACGACTCGGTCCCGGTGATGTCGACGACCGGCATCAGTTCGGCGACCGTCGGTTTGACGACGACCTTGTCTTTGACCTTCCGTTTCTCGACCACGTCCCGTTCGTCGAGCCAAGTGCCCGTGCGTCTCGGTTCTTGAAGTGACTCCTCGATAAACGCCATCTCAATCACGTCCTTTCGTCTGCGCGTCGAGTGCGAGATAGGTGTCTTTGCGTTTGATGAGCGCATAGTAGAGCGCGTGGATCATGCGCTTCTGCGGGTTCGTCGCCGGTCGCAGTACCATGAACAGCCCGAAGACGACGAGAAATACCGTGAACGGGATGTGCAGCACCGACGGGATGAACGGGAGCGTCACGAGCCGCAGCACGATGAGCCCGACGAGAAACAGGAAGTCGTGCAAATAGAGCATCTTGTTGATCTTAAGTTCGGTCGTGACCTCGTTCGGTATCCGGTAGTTGCGCATAGGTCATCACTCCTTTTTCTTCATGTTGTCAGGTCGCGGTGGCGAAGTCGGATAAATCCGTCGTGACTCTTCCTGGTGCTGGCTATGACGATGCGTCTGATTCTCACGCACCTGTTCGATGACCTCGGTCTCGACGTCGAGCACTGTGTCCTGATGGATGGTCCGTCGGGCGCGGCCTTGGCGTTTCTCTGTTGACGCATCATTCGAATCCGTCGTAGAGGACGAAGACGAGGATGAGTCGCCTGAAGGTGGTACCTCATGAGATGTCGGTGTCGTCACGTCATTTCTGTCTACTGATTCATCGTGACGATGGCCTGGTCCGGATGTAGTATCGGTGGACCCGGTGACCGATTCGAGAGTCGACGAAGCCGGGATTGGAGAATGACCAGAGCTTGAATGATCGTGAATCGATTCCGGTCTTGGTGTCTCCGATGACGTGGTTGGATGGTCGGGTCCACGTTCGGCATTTGATTCAGAGTTCGTCGCATGAATCGATTCGGGAGACTGGCGGCCCGCCGCTTCGTTCACGGATGGAGAGCCTTGCGCTTCAAGTTCTGACTCTTTACTATTGATTGGTTGCGCAACGTCCTTCGGATTTGTCGGTTTCTCTTTGTCGGTCTGCGTGCGACTTGCAGTTTGGTTCTCCTGAGCGACACCATCTGGATCGGTTTGTCTCTCGGTGTCCATCCGCTGTGAAGCTTGGTCCGCTACACTAAGTGTTGAACCGTTATGCGGCATGACATTTGAATCCATCCGTGTCGTCGCGGCCTCATGGAGTGAGGGCATCTTTGGTGCGCCCTGTGCGGCACGCGCGACCTTTGAGACCGCGTGGGCACCGACCGAGGTCACACCTTTCCCGACGGCATAGGCGCCGAGCGCGACACCCCATCCTCGTTTGAGCCCGGCATCAATCCCGAACAGCCGCTCGACCATGTTCGGTCCGTCGATCAATGCGACCGAGAAGGCGATGAGGGCGATCAGATAGGCGAAACCGTCCAACGTCTCTGCGAGATAGGCGGTCCCGATCGTGTACAGTTTAATCGAAACGAAGATCAGGATAATCACGAGGAACGTGTTCAAAATGCTTTGGATGACCTTCTTCGTCTTTTGACCACTGTGAAGATCGGCCGGTGCGACGAGAATCGCCAGGACATAGTTGAAGGCAAGCTCGAACGACAGACGCGCCAGTTTGTAGGCGATCGAGAACAACGTGAAGCCCAGTATCCCGAGTGTCACGAAGATGGTCAACCAGTTCGGCTGATAGCGGTAGTAATACTGGTTGTTCCACTCGACACCACTTTGGTCGAGTTTTGAGCTTCCCATCGTTTCACCATTCCAGGTTAGTTTGGACTGAGAGATTTGTTCGCCAGTACTTCCCAAGCGAAATTCATTACTATCGAATACCTCGTTGATATCAATATTTCGTAAATGACTTTGTGGTAAGGAGTTTAAAGCCGCACTTTCCAAACCAGAAAAATCGTTTCGGTCATATTCAATCAAATCATGAATGTTTTCTCGTAAAATCTGATTTGATATCGATTCACTGGAAGAGTTTTCGTCAGAGTTTTGAGCTGTGAAATCAATCGCGGTATCACTGAACTCACTTACTTGCGTCATCGTTGGAGATAATAGTCCGAGAATGAGCAACGTGATAAATAGATTGATTAAAAATCCTTCTCGATCAAATTTCTTTTGAAAAATGATGAGATAACCCGTGAATAGGAAGCTAGCAGCTAAAAGAACGTACAAAAAAGGTTGAATCGTAGAAACGAATTCAACCACTTGAGAGTTATTAAAAAATGTTTTAGTTAGTAGTATGCTGTCAGTCACTTTTTCAAGTCCATCAATCAATACTGCTAAGCCACGTATTAAAATCCAACCCATTGAGCGGAGGGCATCCAGTACCAGTGTACTGAGACTAAGGATATCAGTGAACTCTTGTAGCTTATTTACAACTTCGTTATCACCCATAGAATCCCTCCATTCAGAGGCTATTTAATGAAGTTAGTAACTTGATCCTTTAATTCATCTTCTGTAAGGGCAGATACATTTAATTCACGGCTGATTTCACCATCAGTTATCTCGTACAATCTGCCACCTTTAAGTTCAGGATGTTCTTGGGTAGAACGTTCTTCAAGATCTTCCCCATTAGGCTGAAACGGATTGAATAAGAGAACGTCTTTCTTTTTTTCCGTGGCGACTTCTCGTACAGTATCAACGTAAGCCCCTTCACTACCTTGACTATCGCTGTCTACAAGAACGTATGCAATTTCTTGCCCAGTTTTAATATCTGCAATTTCTTCAACAGAAGTTGTAGAAAGATAATTCGAACTTTCGGCACCACACGATGCTAAAAGTAACGAACTCCCGAGTAGGACACCAATCAAGATTTTCCTCATAACGTTTCCCCCTCCGTCAGACGATTTTCGCCTTCAATAGATCCGCGACTTTCAGGTTGACGCGGAAGTCGAACTTATCTATTAGTGTAACAGTTTTCGGGGTTTCTGAGGTGTCGTCCTGATAGACGGTCAGAAAGCCATCCGTCGTTTGGATATTGAGCACGTCGCCCCGTTCGAGGCGGACGCGTTGCGTCTCGATAATTCTCGCGACGACACGCAATTCGTTCTGGATTCGCTTCTCTCTCGCACTCTCGGCCATGGGTTCGGCCTCCTCTCTACGGTGTACCTTGCTTCAGTTTCTCGAGTCGCTTCGCGATCATCGTGCTCAAAAAGCTCTTTTGGCTGTCGGTGACGTCGTAAACTCCTAGGTTCAGGTTCGTCTCGAACTCGGGGAGGGACATCCCGCCGATGTCATGTCCTTCGAACATCGAACGAAGGATGCTGTCCTGAAGTACGTCACGTACCATCAAGGACGTGTCTTCCTGGTTCGATGGTGCGTTGCTATCCGTCTTGTCTTCCTTCTTCGCGAAACGGACACGGATTTGCTCGAAGTCGAGACCGGCGTGACGGCAGGGGATGTCGATATCATGCAGGGAGCGGTCCGTGTCAAAGTCGTCCGCCAGGTATTCGTAGCGGTACTTCATCGCCGTCTTGCCGCTCAGGAAGATTGGATACGACTGGATGCGTCGCTTCTTCATGTCCTGACGTTTGATGACACGGATGATGAGCATCTCGCCTTCTTTGAGTCCCATGACCTCGGTCGCCGTCATGAGCCGGCGACCGTCCACGTTCTCCGTTTTCGATTTCTTGAGCGAGAACGTCTGCCCGGACCGCGATTTCGTGACGATGGTCGCCTCACCGAGCTTCTTCGAAATCAGTTCGGCGGTCGACTCGTCCGCGGTCAATAGATAGTGCGTGTTCCCGCAGTTTCCGTCGATCGTCTTCCAGTCCTCTCCGTATAGGTTCTCGAGTTGGGAATAGGCCTGGATGACGAGATTGAAGCGCATGTTGCGCCCAAGACAGACGGTGATGATGTTGGCCATGCCCTCAATCGGCGGCATGTTGCCGAACTCATCGAGTAAGAAGACGACCTGACGCTCGCATTTGCCTTGTATAGTCTGCGAGGCGACCCGGGCGAGCGCCGTGTACACCTGTTTGATATAAAGGGATGCGATGACGTTGAATGTCGGGTCATAGTCCGGGACGATGAGGAACACCGCCACAGGTTGGAGTTGATGCATCATCTCACGGATTTGGATTGCACCGTCGATAGAGTAATCGAATTGCCCGGTTTCCTCGTCCTGCGCTTTCAACTGAATCATTGAAGTACCTGAGTCGGTCAAGATTTGAACGGTGTTTCCAGATTGAAGCGACGACGTATGATACACGATGAAGCTGCCATCGTCATCGGTCGTGAGCGCATGGGTTGTCCCATCTGGGAATTTGAACGTGATCCGTGTCAAAGGTTCAGTCCGTCCACTGATCCAGCGGTTGAATCCGATGCGTCGCATGTCGAGCGAGTTCATCGACGTCAGCTTCCCGGTCCCGTTCAATGTGAAGATCCCGAGTTTCGCATTGGTATTGGCTAAAATACTCGCCCGTGTCTGACCACCCGAGAAGTGGAGCGTCGCGAATTGAAGCCGGGCGGGATGGTTCTCCGAGAACCGTTGAAAGAACTCGTCGAGAGCGGAGATCTCCTGTCCTTGCCGCGTCACGATCATCCGTGATCCAAGGTCCGAGAGCATGAGGGCGACGTTGTACATGTTGATCTTCTCCGGCGTGTCCTTCGCCTCCTCACAGAGTCCGAGGATGAGCGCCGTACACAGGTCGATTGACGAGTTGGCCCAGAAAGGGTCCCGTGCCTTCGGGTCATGGTACAACATGAAGGCGACCGAGCGCGCATACTGTTGGGCGAGCGAATAGTTCTCCTCGAGGAATGCGTCAATCGTCAGTTGCAACAGGTTGTACGACATCGACTGGAGCGGGTTCATCAGGTTCAACACCTCGACCTGATAGCCGCGTTGCTCGAGCGTCTCCTTCGAGGCGGCGAAGAGCTCACCTTTCGGGTCGTTGATGATCAAACTCGCCTGGTCACGTGCCCGGCTGTACAGATCGATTGTCGAGAAGACGAACGTCTCGCCCTTCCCGGATCGGGTTGTGCCGATGACAAGGTTGTTGACGGGCGAATCATCGATGAACAGCTCGTTCTTGACCCGTCCGACAGGGACACCGCCTAATCCGTCATACCGTTTCTTCCGGTCGGGGACGCGGCGGTACTGTTGTTTCATTTCATCGAATGAGGTGAAGCGGGCGCTCCCTTTCTGATTCTTCCGCAGGTCCCGGAAGTTCAGCCATACCTTGCCGAACACGACCAGTCCGATGAGCAGACTGAACGCCATCAGTCCGATCAAGACGGTCGAAGAGGAAAGACTTACCTCCAAGAACAGGGAGGGGGAGAGCGTTGGAATCGTCGCTCCAGCCAACAGACCTTCTTGTAAGATTGGGGTCATGATTTGTCGAATGATGTTGTAGACCCCGTTCAGCAGATAAAAAATCCCGACAGGCAACACCAACAGGCAGAACAGGGCGGGGAAGATCAGACGTATCGAAAATAGTGGTGATAGAGACAGAGTTCTCAATTATTTCACCTACCTTAATCTGAATAAAGAATTGTTTGCAGTTTAACTTCTTCTGTAGTGATAGCGACTTGGATCTTCTCACGAGCCGAAGTGTCCTTGCTAGAGGTTTTCTTCAGTTTCTCGTTCAGTTTGTCGATTGCGGCCATGCTGTCTTGATAGTTGTCCACTTTTTCTTTTACGGCAGTGTCGTTCGTCTTAGACGCCCACCCCTTTGCGGACTCGATGTCGCCAAGAGAAAGATAGGTAGTCACTTTCGCGGAGACGCGAGGAGCGGTCCACTCCACGTCATCCATCTTGGCCACGGTCTCATGATCCCGTTCCAATGTAGCAAGATCGAACGTGCCCTCATCGGTCGGATGTGACGCTTGGAAGTCCTGGAGCCGTTCCAATTTCTCTTTATCGGATAGATTGAGCCCGGCCAACTTTGTTTCGATCAGGATGGGGTCATCCGTGAGTTCGAGCGCTTTCTGGTCTGCGCCTTCTGCCAGATAGAGATTGACCAGTAGAACATCCTCTTCGTCGGACCGATCTTTTCGTTCCAACAGTTGGATGAGCGAAGACTCTTCGCCTTGGAGCGCCTTTTCGTAGGCGTCTAACCACCTTTTTTCAATACCGGTCACCTGTTCGGCGTGCGCCTCCTTGTCAATGAACCATTGGGTGGCAGTGAACAGGGAGGTGAATAGAATCCCGGCCGTGGCCGCCCCGTAGATGAGGCGGCGCTGCAGTCGGGTCAGTCGTGACTGATAGATCGATGACACAATCGGATTCGATTTGACGGGCTGACGTTTATAGTCGTCCGGTGTCTCGGACTCGATCTCGTCGAGGAGCCACATCTTCTTCGCATTGTCCTCTTTCTTCGTCCGGATCCGTTGTACCCGGTCTTGCACTTGATGATATAGGTTCGGATACGTTCCTTCGGTTCCGAACGTGAACGTCCCCCGATATAGCAGTTCGTCTTTCTGGTCGAAGAGCCGGAAGTCACCGGAACAGCTCGTCCCTTCGCTACTGAGCGCATGATGCAGGTCATGTGTTGCGACGACGGCATCGGTGAAGGTGAGCCGTTCATAGTTCTGGATCCGTGTGTCGGGCACGTCGGTGAATCGTACAAACAGCATCTCGTTCCTCCTCTCGTTTCAAGTAACAAAAAAAGCCTTCCGATTGGAACGCTGCATAAATGTGCATTAGAATTTGATGTTTTGGTCGACCATCTCGGCGAGCGTGAACGCGCCCATGACGATAATCAAGCCGACGGCGCCACCGACGAGCCAACCGACGGCCTTCGAGCGTCCGCGATCCCCGCCAAATATGAAGTAAAAGCCCCCGATCGCAAATGCGATGGCCGCAGCGATGACGGCGAGTCCCTGGAAGAACTGAAGCAAACTGAGCCCTGTCTCATTGAGTCCCATGTCGTTCCCTCCTTAGTCCTGGTGCGCCGGCGACTTGAAGCTGAGCTTCGCCTCGAGCGCCTCCAAAATGAGTTCCTGATTGTCCTGGATAACTTGTTGATGTTGTTCGTCGAGCCACTCCTCGTAGTCCTTCCCACGGATGCGTAAGAGTTTTTCGGCGAAGCTACGGTTCTGTTTCTGTTCCTTTGATGCCACAGTACACACTTCCTTCCCTTGATCTCGTGATGTGCAGCAGCACATCATTAAGGACAGTCGGATTCGGTGCGGTGGGTTTCTAGCCGTTCCCCCACAAACTCTGCTCCTCATGAATCTAAGGAGCTGTACAGGGTTTTTCGATGACCCGGAACGATGTAGTGACCTTGTGGCGAGTTTTAGGCGACTCTCGCCGAACCATCTGTGCGTAGATCCCGCTCACCCGGTCACTGGTGAGGGACACGCCGATATGTGATTGGAGGAGACCATCCTTAAGGATGTGCTGCTGCGTCGATGCAGGTTACTGTAAGATCTTTTTCCGCTTCTTGACGTGGATGAGCTCGTCATCCGGGTTCTTGCGCTTGGCGAGCACGTGGGCGTCACAGACGACCGTCCGGATCCGGTAATAGAGTTGCGTCAACTGTATCGTCTCGCCGCTCGCCTTCTCGATGCCGATGAAGCCGTGCAGCTCATACGTCTTCCCGTCGAACGTGCGGACTGAGTCGGCCTGCGGTAGCTCCTTCAGGTCAAACCGACGTCGCTCGAGCTTGGAGACAGAATGTTTTGCCCCGTAGCCGTTTCCGAAGTCGATGGCGTCCCACGGAACCGTCGCGAGCGTGTGTCCGAATGCGCGAGCCAGATGATCGATGTCGGCAATCGATGGCATCGAACGATTCTGTTCGTATTGACTGATGGCGGGCTGCGAAATCTCTCCTAATGTCTTCTCAGACAGTTCAACCTGTGACCAGCCCGAGAGCCGGCGGTTCTCCTTCAACCACTCCCCGAATCGATACATAAGTCTTCCCCTTTCTGTAAACCAGAGCGGCGACCAAACAGATGTTTCCTTTTGTTGGTTCCAATATAACAGGGTTTAGTCTAAAAAACATCAGTTTTCTGATATGTCAAAAATTTTACAATTGCCGATTCTTGTCGAATCCGCTCTATATAAGGGACAAAGAGCAACAGTAACTCAATATTTTTAGTTTTGTAGCACAACTGTAAAAAATAACGCTTTAAATATAGAAAATAATGATAAATATTCCGACTTCAAGAGATTGCGGTAGGGTAGAGGAATAGAAGGTTTGATAAAGAATAAATGATGAAGAGAGTAATTGGATCGTGGGGTGAGCAAGTGGAGTTGAACGAGGCAATCATCGAGCGGATGAAAGAGCTCGCAGCGGAGCGGAATATGACTATCCATCAAGTCATCCAAAAGGGTGGATTGAATCAGGCGACGATTTCAGAGTTGATGAATGGACGAACAAAACATCCGAAGATAAGTACAATTCAAAAGTTTTGTGATGGGCTAAGTATCTCGATTAGTGATTTTTTCAAATGTTCTTACTTCGAGTAAACGTGATAAAGACAAACAAAGTTATCACTGTTTTTCAATTAATAACTTTGTTTGCCTTACTATTTTTTCTTTATATGATAATTCTAAATATTATAGTTGGATTCAAAGATAGATAATGCCCTCAGCATGAATTTGAATATTTTCGACAGTGTATTTTGTCATAACATAAGCATAATCTATATTTTCTTGTGGCATATAACTATTTTCGTTCAATAAGTCTGAGCTTTCCTTCAGCTGTCCGGAAGTATCCGTCAAACTTTGCATAAACATCCTTAGATTTACTGTGTTTATCTCATTTCTATCTATATATCCGCTGCCAATAGTATTTTCAGTTAATAGAAAATATGATGTTTCTTCTATTTTTGGTATTCCAAGCTTATTTGCAAGGTCATCGAGATTATGAGTCTCCGATAAAAATTTGCGATGTTTGAGAAGCTGTTGTTGAATTCCTTTTTTTATATCTTTATCTTTGTTTTTTATTTCTAATGCAGTAATAGGTTCATTAAAAGATTTTATTTCAAAGATAGTCATATGGTGGGTATTCTTATCATAAATAATGTAATCAAGATCAGAACCATTTAAAGGCACTTGTTCAAAAGGTAAAAGATTTGGGAAGTTAGAACTTAAAAATTGATTTAAAGGATTTGTCACAATTGAGAGTTTTAACTCTGAATCGTGATTTGCCTCCTCATACTTTCTGACTAAAGAAGTTAATAGATTTCGTTGAACAGAATTATGCAACAAAAAATGAGGAATTAAAACACGACCTTCTCGAAGTGTGAAAATCGGAGCTAAAAATGGATTAGCTTTCTCTTGTTCGCTCTTACTCATCAATGTGAAAGTCAAGTCATCAATTATTTTCATAAAAGTATTTTTATCAAGACCTAACGCACTATAATTCCAATCATGTTCATTGAGAAGCAGGATTTCGATATTTTCATTTCTAATATTTTCAACCATTCTTATAGTAGCTTCGAAATAAAGATTCTTTAAAACTTTTTTCAAATCATCAACAGTATAGTCACTAATTTTATACTCACCAGGAATAGAAATAATAAGTCAACCCACTTATCCGCCATAAACCATGAGTGATCTTCTAGATTGCTTTTCGGTGCCATTTCTGTAAACTCTTGAAATTTTTCAGCAATTTCTTTATTAAACCTATCTAAAAAAATCCCATTGCTAGCCTCATAGTGAGCAATTGAAGCGTTTTTATATTTAAATGTAATTTTATTATCATCTGTATTTTCCCTGTCAATTTTATAAATTCCATTCCAAAAGGACGGGAAAATTTCAAACATCATTGCATGCGTATCACCTGGTAAAAATGTTTCACGAATTAAATTATTGTATTGATCTAAAGTTAAATCATAGATAGTTAATCCTCCTTCCAAAGGACATCTTAGGTGTATTTGCTTCAAAAGCCAATTTGTAACATAAAAAATTCTATTTGCAGTGATTTTTCTTCTTTTCTCATCTTTTGTGTCTTTATTATCTACAGAAGCTCGTTCAGCTTCAACTCCTACAAAACGAAGCGCCTCATCTCTATTAAAACTCCAAATTTCCATCTGAGAGCACGCATCATCGACAATCTTCTCAAATTTTATTACTAAATCTCGGTCCACTTTACACCATCCTCATTTTTTACTATTTATTCAATTATTATACTATGAAAACCAAGTCCTACATAGGTTTTTTCGTATACATGTATACAAATGTTGAAAGGTTTGATACATTGAAGTTACAAATAAAAAAGGAGGCACTAAAATGACCAATCAGCTTGATCTCTCACAGCAAGAGGCGATCGTTGTAACGTTCGGAAACTTTAAAGGTGGTACGGGAAAGACAACGAATAGCACGATGCTCGCTTACGCATTGGCCAAAAAGGGCTATCGTGTATTACTCTGTGACCAAGATCCGCAGGCGAATGCGACGACCTTGTTCCTGAAGACAAAGGCTGCACGAGAAGATGACTACATAACTTTCGAGAAAACATTGATGGCAGCAATGCAAGAAGGCGATTTAAGTAGCATCGTCACAGAAGTTACGGACAATCTGTTCCTACTACCTTCATTCAGTGATTTTGCGCAATACCCGAAGTTTCTTGAGAAAAAGTTTGAAAAAGAAGTTGACCGTGTGACGTACCTTTCTACTCTTCTCGAACCTTTAAAAAGCGAGTTCGATTTCATTTTTGTGGACGTCCCTCCCACTATCTCCATCTATACGGACTCAGCCCTCTATGCTTCTGATTTCGTCGTCGTCGTACTTCAGACACAGGAACGAAGCTTGCAGGGCGCTGAGGTATTCACACAGTACCTACAGACTTTGCTGGATGACTATGGTGCTGATTTTGACATTCTTGGAATCTTACCGGTTCTTCTCAAAAATGGTGCGGCAGTCGATATGGCAACGCTTGAAAATGCTAAGAATGTATTCGGTTCGCACAATCTTTTTGAAGGTGTAATCAAAAACATGGAGCGTTTAAAGCGATATGACATCACTGGGATTGTCGAGGAGGATATGCACGATAAACGTGTTATGGAGACATATGCAAAAGTCGCAGAAGAGTTCTTGCAACGTCTCGAGGCAGAAATGAATTATGTGGAACAGGGGTGAACGATATGTCAGATTTGATTCAAAAACCATCGAGAAAACGCTTGCTGGATCGTAAGGGGGCAGCGTCTCCTCAACAAACATATAAAGCCGAGGCTACTCAAGAACTTAATGACGATGTGAATGTTGTCGCTCAAAAAGAAACTTCGAGTAAAAGAGCAGCCAAGAAGAGAGTCACTACTGGTTCTAGCACGGTTCGAGTATCAAACGTAACTAAAAGTAAATTATCAGCGTTAGTAACAATGGGAAAAGCTGATTCAGCAGATGCTATCATTTCAACGATGATTGACGAGTATCTTGAATTACTCTCTTCAAATGAAAGGAAAGAATACGAGATGATTCGAGATGTTTTGATGATGAAAAAAAATAGATAGGATGAGGCTTTTTTCATGAAGAGAGTTATTCAAGAAAGCAAAGAAGTTATTAAAATGAGAGACTCTATTGAAAATGAATTTAAACAGAGCGTCTATGTTCTTTCGAAAATGGTAGATGAGTTAAATTCAGAGAACTATCAACTTTATTGTGAAAGCTTGTCTTTTAGTATCAACTCTCCAATGGAAGATGCAATTAGATATAAATATATAGTGCTGGTTGAACTTTTCAAAAAGTTCTCTCAAGCAATGAGTCACGAATATTTTATATATAAACAAGGAACGAAAAGTGCTGAAAAATATCATTTGATGAATATGTATATTCTAAAGGAGAAAGATATTGTTATTGAGCTTGAAAAAATAATAGACGAGCGAAACGATTTGGCTCATATCTATTATAATAATTTTATTGAGTTAACTGATTTAGATTTTGAGAAACGCGTAAAGCAGGCGAAATTTCTTTCTAAAGTTTTAAAAAAATATATTAAATTAACCAAGAAAGAAAACTCGAAGAAGATTGAATTATGAATACCAATTAAACACTTTCAATGATAATGAAACAATCATTGAAAGTGTTTTTTAATTGTTAAATTCATAACAATAGTAACGAAGTAAAAAGAGAATTGAGTATATAATATACATTTCTTTTTTCTCCATTGATTTTTAAACAAGTATACAAATCTACAAGTATACAAATCTATAATTATATAAATCTACAAGTATACATATATACATGCATACAAGCATACAAATATATAAATCTATAAGCATACATGTATACACAAGAAATGAATCCATCTAAAATGTGGCTTTAAACCAGCGTTTGTAGCGACCCATTAATTCTGAATTTATATACATATATACAAATATACACATACACAAATCTACACACATACAAATATACAAATACACAAATATACATGTACATGTGTATATTAATCTACATGTATACATTGCTTTTTATGAGAGCAAACTCGAAAAAAAGCTGTTGTTAAGCGATTTCTTTTATGAAAACATAGGGTTATGAAGTTCTTTCCAGTAGGGGAAATCGGCATAAAAAAATCTGATAACCTGGCCGTTATCAGATCCAAATCATCTGACCTGGAAGTCAGATTGTTTATTTCACAACGCCTTACCCAAGACCAGCCATCATGAATCGGTTTGTAGAAACCAAGATTTCTAAAAACATAATACGATGAACTGATCCTTTTTCATGCGTTGCTCAAAAGAAAAACGTGACGAATAAAGGCGTCTTTCTTATGCAATTATTTTAGCATTGTTCTTTCTTCTCGACAATGTTCATCGTATTTCAGAGAAATGGATACGAAACAATCTACGATGAGCCATAGAAAAGAAGAGAGGAGGATGTAGCATGGAAGTATTGAGAAATCTTTATCGAGACCAATTAACGGAAGCTCCTAAACGGGCCTCTCAGGTCGAGAAAACCGGATACAGTAAAGAGCTAGGATGGATCTTTGTCTGCCAGGAGTTCACAAAACCACGTGCCATCCGTACATACCGCTCACTCTTTGGAGCGAAGGAAAAGTATACATATTTCACACCGAACACTTTTTACCGCAACGACCAACGTCATGCGGGCTCTTTGCGTTGGTTAAACGCCATGGTGATTGATATCGATGTCAAGACGACGCAGAATGCGGGTATGATTTTCCCTGACGTCATGGACCGGGTGACGAGCGCAGGTCTGCCGACACCGTCTCTCGTCGTCAAGACGCCATCGGGTGGTTTTCATGTGTATTGGTACTTGAAGGAACCAAGACGCGCATTCCCAAAAGTAGTGGATCACTATAAACGCGTCCAGCGAATGATGGCTGAGGAGATGAACGCAGATCTTCAAGCTATAGGCGCTGAACGTTGGTTTCGATTACCGACAGAAGAGAACACAGTTTTTCGTTCGGGAGAACGTGTCTCTTTTGACGACCTTTGCGACTGGTTGACAGAGCAGCAAGAGAATCAGTCGAAGAAAGGTAATGTCGCTTTAGGATCGACGGATTTATTATCTCACCCAGCAATCCTCAAGCTATTAGAGGGCGTGGAAGAAGGCCAACGTGACAATACATGCTACACCCTTGCTCTCGCATACAAGGCTGCAGGATACGAAGAAAATCAAACCTTGTCTTCACTTTATAGTTGGAATGAAAAGAATAGTCCTTCACTTCGCCAAATCGAGGTCAAACGGAAAGTGAAGAGCGCATTCAAGCTAGGCTCTCCACTCGGTCCTTCATCGTATTGGATCGAGACATTGTCTGGTATCGAGTTCAAATATCAAGTCTGGGAAGGCGCAAAACCGCGCGAAGAACGTATATATAGTCATCTAGACGAATGGAAAGAAGACATCCTTGCAGTTTTACGCAAAAACGGAGGGTGTATTTGTGGTGCGCAACGGACGCTTGTTTCTTTAGTCACATCATCAGTAGACCCTTCCAAGCGCTTGTCATACGCCACATTTAAACGTCTTGTTGCCGTCATGGTGGAAGAAGGACTAATAACAAAGGAGGTAGAAGGAAGAGGGAGATGTGCCAAAACAACGATAATGTTGGTTAAGAAAGATAATGTAGTTCTTTTCCCTGTTTCAATCGAATTTAATGGGCTCAACTCCAACACATTTATAGATACGGTGGTGGGTGGGTCCTTTCCTTACTGCTACGGTATGAGAAATAACTGGCGTGGATCCTAGTCTTTCTTACTTTGGAGGTGTCTCTTGACGTTTTTTGATTTCTTGACCTTGTGGCCATTTGTTGTTTTACTGTTTTTTTGTTCTCTAATTTATTTTGATATTGTTATAGTTCCCAAGCGATTTAAAGATCAACAGTATGCGTTTAAACTAGGGTCAGATATATTGCTTTATGTTTCTGAACTTATCTTTTTCTTTCTTTTATTTTTATGGCTTACAAGAAGCGAGTGGTTTTTTATCTATAGTAGTAATGAACCTTCTCTTTTAAAAACATTTATAGACTTTTTTACGCTTTACCAAATTGGCATTTTAGTTTTATTAAGAATGCTTAATTCTCGTATAATTCAAGAATACTACCGTTGCTTAACTTTTCTTCAATCTATTAGGAATATGATTGAAGCTGATCAAAGTGTATTTTCTGCGTTGAATGAATTAAAGAATAAGCAAGGGGAAGTTATCCCTTTAAAAGTGAAAGAATATTATAGAGATGTATATTTTGTTGCTCTAAGCCATGAATTTTTGAAAACAGCGGAAATGTTTTCTCGTAATTCAAATCCTTTAGTTCTGGATGATATAAAGCATAAAATTATAAGCTCAAATAATAAAGCAATTTCTAATCTGAATGCAACTGAAATTTCAATTACTTCATTGGTAACAGATAAGCAGAATGAATGGGAAGTTAGTATGTTTATTAAAGTTATTAAAAAATGGGAGAACGTTCTGCAAAGACAAGACGTTGGCGATGAAGAATATTGGTTAGAGAGGGAAGGGATAATTGTATTTTTAGAAAATGAGATAAAAAAACTTCGTTCACTAATGAATAAATGAAGGAAGTTCAAAAGATGCGTTTACTAATTGATCTGATATAAATATTCTTAATAGAAAGTAATATGGAGTTATTGTTTGTTTTTGTATTTATAGAATGTTGATCTTGAGATATCTAAAGTCTTTGTAATGTCGTCTACGGTCATCTTGGCCTCATACATCATCATGGCTCTGACCATAATTTGTTCATCAATTGGTTTTCTACCACCGAGTCTTCCACGAGCCCGAGCAGCCTGAAGCCCTGCGTTCGTACGTTCACGAATCAATTCACGCTCCATCTCTGCTAATCCAGCCATCATGGTGAAGAATAGTCTGCCTGCAGCAGTTGAAGTATCTACACCTAATGTGATGATTTGAAGATTGATTCCCCGCTCCTTCAAATCATCAATCAATTCTAGAAGCTTTTTTGTGGTTCTCCCCAACCGATCTAGCTTCCAGACGACCAGGGTATCACCCTCTCGTAAATAATCTAAGCACTTTTCAAGTTCTGGTCTCTTTTTAACACTGGAGGCCTTCTCTTGAAAGATTTTAGTGCAACCAGCTTTCTTAAGTTGATCTAGCTGTGAGTCCAAGTTCTGGTCAAGGGTTGATACTCGAGCATATCCAATTCTCGTCATGAATAACCTCCGTTTATTTGTTTGTTTACCCATTAATTATAACAGAAAGCGAACATTGATAAAAAGATGAGTTAAAAGACAATGGGGGTAAAATGCAAAGGGCTATTTACGGCCCTTTGCATTTTAATGTGAATCAATTAGCGAACATGTCTTTTTAACGTTCCTTTTGCGTACGATTTTTATAAAATTTCAACTATTTAAACGCTTTATGATATCTTTTTTATTGATTAGTTAAACGTATCGAAAGGTGATGATTGTTTTGGGAAAGCTAATAGATGAGCATCTGGCCTTAAGCTCGGGTATCAGTTTAGCTGGCTTCGCTCTTATCCATTTTTATGACTGTTCGGAAACTGTCTTTGAAGGGTTTGAAGATGAAATTATTGATACGATAGTCAAACCCGATAAAATTTCAGCAGTACATGTTTATTTAAGTCACTTTCAAGATGTTTCAGAGGAGATTTATCAATTACGAGGTGCCGGTCAAACATTAGAGAATAGTTTTGACTTCATCGTTCGCACGTTAAAGGAGGTAAACTTACATCCCGGTTTGCCTACACCAGACTTTCATAGTTGTGAGGACGAATGGCACGAGGAATGCGATTGTAGCGAAAAATTCGACAAATGGGAGGCGTATGTACATCGAAATGCCGCTGAAATTGACAAAAGAATTATTCATTCTGCGTTTCAGGTGATTTTTTTAGACAAAAATTTCCTCCGCGATTTTCATTTGAAACTTTCCAAATTCATTAAATCAAATATTAGCGATATTCAAAAAAAACATCCTGACTTTGTAACTGCTAAAGGGCGGATTAAACGATATCGCTTTCCTAAATGGTTGACTAACGCTGTATTCTATCGAGATAAGGGAACTTGTACAATTTGTCGTTGTGACCTTTCTAATTTAATGAGGTCACAAAATACTGTTCACATCGACCATATCGTCCCTTTAGATGTTTTTGGAAGCAACGACTCCTCTAATTTTCAGTTACTGTGTGAATCTTGTAACACTTCTAAAGGAGCAAGGGCGACTACCACGAGTTCAATGAATGTCCCATTTTGGAATCTCCCAAAGTCTTATTTCGATATTTAGTAAGCGGAGAGAAATTAAAAGAGATCTTTCTCATTCAGAGAAAAATCTCTTTTAATTTAGGAGAGATCAAAAAACTGAACATTCTAATGTTTGTTAACAAGCGCGTAATGACAGTGATTACAGTTTTGACAGAAATGTCAGAACTCCATATTTGGGGTTGTAGGCTGAACTCTCAAACACATATTCAGACTCTGAAGAGTCTTTGATCCATATGTGGGATGATATTTTTTTACTGCGAATTCTTTTTTCGTTTCCGCCTTCATTGTTTAATTCGAATGCAAGGCTCTGGGACGGCAAAGGGTCATTTTTCAAAAAAGACACGTTGCTGCTGTGAACGTTTTCGATTACTCCGTTTTTAGAAGTGATCACGTTGAATCTTGCTTTATCAAATTCCACTAATCTGTTGCAAAACATCGTCACTGAAACATCATATTTATTGATTGCGAGATCTTCTAAATATTCAATATTGATTTCACCTGAAGGTAACCTAGAGAAATCTTCTTCTAGCATTTTTGACGGTGTGAGTAATGATTTTGCGAACATCATCGCTTCTTGAGACTCGATATCCTCGGAAGTCGTCGTGGAGGCGCCGTGTCTTCTGTGATAGTAAGTTTCTTTAGTGTGCCAAGGTAAAATGAAATGACCGACAAGTGTGGCGAGAGTGAGTTTTTGTCGTGCCTGGTTTCCGATACTTTTATCGATGATGATAGTTCCACTTCGCTTCGATAACATAGCCTCGGTTCCATCTCCCAAAGAAGCGTCGAAAATTTGAATGTTCAATAATGATGCGACTTCTTCGATACGGATTGGAAAAGCTTCCTTCAAGATGTTTTGAAAGAGATGGTCCGCATATTTTTTAGGGTTGGTTGAATTAAGGCTGATCATTGTATTTTGTCCTGTCAGCAAGCGTAAGAAATTCATAATATCATGTTTTTTTGTTCCATCCAAAGACTGGATGATTTTTGAGATGAGGCGTGACTCAGGGGCACTGATGTCTTCCTCGCTTTCATGACCCGATACCAGGTAATCCACGGAAACGTTTAACGCCGCGGAGAGCTTCACTAACGCTTCATAAGACGGATTTCTATTTCCTGATTCGTATTGGCTGATGGAGGGAGCCGTTAGGCCGGCCTTTTTCGCTAAAGCTGCTTGGTTCAGATTAAGTTCTTTTCTTCTATTAATAATCCTTTTATCTATAGACATATAAATAACACCTACTCTATTTAATTTTCGTTATGTAAAAAATAACATATGTGAACTTGGATTGACAAAATAAATAACAGGTGTTATCGTAAAGTTAAGAAATGTTATTACAGACGACGCAAAAAAAGCACGACGGCAATCGTGCTTCGATAACGCTGGAATATGTGTTCACTGGTAACAATAATAACATATGTCCAGCAATCATACTACAATAAATAAGGACGTGATTGCGCTGAATATTCGCTTGCAAGATGTGAGTGTCATTATTACCGGGACCTCACGATATAATAATAACGCTTTCGACACAGTACGTGTCGAAACTTTGTTGGTTACCGATGAACCAATCCCGGCAGAAGAAACCTGGTATGTTCCCAATGGTAACGCCGTACCACCAGAGGTGCTTGAATTCTTTAAAATCTCTAACGTTGAGATGAACCCTAAAAAAGCATCTACGATTTTAGAAGGAACCGAAGATATTCGGGATCAGGCCGAAGCCGAAAACTTACCTGGAGTTATGGAGGACGCCGCTCGTTTGATGCTTCGTGCGATTTTGAAGAAATCATCCTTAACACCTGTGGCGGGAGCCACAAACGCCTACTTACTGTCCTACGACTACAAGATTTATCCGATTGGTAATACTAACGAGTATGCCTTTTCAATCCGAGTTCCGTTTGACGGACTTCAAGTGGCATCGAACGGAGGAAAGGTTCAAGTGAACGTTCTTACTCCGATAGGAGCTCAAATCGACACGGCTATCACTAAAGGTGTGGACGAAAACGGACTGGAAATCACTGAGGTCGTAGCTCCCATCACCAACACGAATCGTCATCTGGTATCGTTCTATTACCAAATCGATCCCGAGTTCGTCGTTCATTACCGCTATTAATCTTAATCTATAAAGATAGCATTTCTAGTCCCCCGTGATCAGCGTCGGTCACCGGGGATGTTTTTTTACTTATCACTGGCATCGCCACAATTCTTTGAGCAAGAAAGCATGAACTACACGAATGACTCACTATTCAAATTAAGGGAATATTAGAGGACATCGAATGCTATGAGGTTATAGGCTTAGGAGGCGAGTAGAATGTCGGCTACCAATAAAGGTATCCAAAAAGTGCGAGGTAAAGATACTAAAATGGAACTGAAAGTTAGGAAAGCACTTTGGCATAGAGGATTACGGTACAGAAAAAACTACAAAAAGCTGCTAGGTACACCTGACATAGCGTTTCCGAATCAGAAATTGGTTATCTTTTTGGATTCTTGTTTTTGGCATGGATGCCCGCTTCATTATAGGGAGCCTAAGTCTAATCAGGAGTTTTGGAACGAAAAAATTAAAAGAAATCAAGAACGTGACGCGGAACAAACAGAGCACTATGTTTGCCAAGGCTGGACCATACTTCGATTTTGGGAGCATGAAATAGCATCAGACTTTGAGCGGGTAATAAATGATATTGTGACAACTTACGACCAATTAAATAAAAAACGTAACCGAGATGAAAATCGTCAGGAACTATTAGACGTGGATGATCTTTGTGATTAAGAGTTTCAATCATTAGTCCAACGTGTATGAGCTCCAGGAAATAATAATCAATTCATTACCCACATCACTGATATTTTAGTTAGAATATAGCTTGTAAAGAAATGAGGTGTTTACTATGACGGTTAAAACTGTCTCGGAAGTACAAAAAGAATCTAACTCAACAGTCACAACGAAAAATAGAAATGTATTATCTCTATTTTCTGGTTGTGGTGGAATGGATTTAGGGTTTGAGGGCGGATTCGAAGTTTTAAAAGAATCAATCAACTTAAATGTTAACAAGCATTGGAATATAAAAAAAGTAAACGAAAAGTGGGTCGAACTACCAGAAACCCGATTCAAAACGGTTTTCGCCAACGATATCAGACCTGATGCTCAACGAGCGTGGACCCGTTATTTTGGTAACAAAGGTATCGAGTCAGAAGTTTATCACCTCGAAAGTATCGTCGACGTCGTGAAGGCTTACCGCGAAACAAAAATCAATCCATTTCCGGAGGACATTGAGGTCGTGACCGGTGGCTTCCCTTGTCAGGATTTTTCTGTGGCGGGAAAACGTAAAGGGTTTGAATCTGACAAATCACATGATGGGAAATCGGTCGAGATTGATGAGGCTGACATCGATAAGCCGAACGTAGAGAATCGTGGCCAACTATACATGTGGATGCGCGAAGTTGTGGAAATTGTTAAGCCTAAGGTTTTTGTGGCTGAGAACGTTAAGGGTCTGGTCAATCTTGGCGACGTTAAAAAAATAATCGAGAATGATTTTTCTAACATTGGGGATGGTTATATCGTCGTTCCGGCCAAGGTGCTACACGCCGCCGAATTTGGGGTTCCACAATCTAGAGAGCGTGTGATTTTTTATGGTTTCGAGAAAGGTGCTTTGAAGAAAGAGGCAATTGAAGAGCTACAGAATGAAAATATTTCCGAAAAGTATGACCCATATCCGTTCAAGACTCATTGTTTGCCGACTAAAGTTCCGACAGAAAACCTTCTTCCACATGTTTCGGTCAGAAGCGCTTTAGAAGGTTTGGTTGAACCTGAGAAAAGTTCTGACTTGTCTCAACAAAAATATTCTAAAGCCAAATACATGGGAAAACATTGTCAAGGTCAGACTGAGGTTAATCTAGATGGAATCGGGCCGACCATTAGATCTGAACATCACGGGAACATTGAATTCCGTCGACTTGGCTTGGAAAAAGGAGGAAAACGTCTGGATGAGCTAGAACAAGGTCTTGAGGAAAGAAGGTTGACCGTTCGTGAGTGCGCTCGTATTCAGACATTCCCTGATGATTACGAATTTGTTTGGTCCAAAAAAGGAGAAGACCCAGGATTGTCTGCTTCTAGCGCATATAAGATCATAGGGAACGCGGTACCTCCTTTACTCGCATATCATATTGCGAAGAGGCTCGAGGATAATTGGAGTCTCTATTTCGAAACGGAGATGGAGAATTTTGACGAATGAGTTGGCGATGGAATTACAGTATGAACAATTTGGTCAATTAGTGACGGGCGCTTGTGAAATCATGAATGAGAAAGCGCAAGTGGATCCATCCTTCTACCGTTCTAACGAAGGTAGAAGGATGGAGGGACTTGTTTGTGAAGAGCTTGCGGAATTAGCGGTAGGTACAATTTTTGAAGGAACGGTTCGCTTGGTTCAATCGACTCGAAGTTTTCCTGATATTCTCATAGGAGATAGTTTCGGGGTTGAAGTGAAAACTTCTAGATCCGGGTGGAGAAGTCTAGGGAGCAGTATCATGGAGTCCACACGTATCCAGGGCGTCGATCATATTGCGATGTTCTTCGGGAAAATGGGACCTGGCGACGTGGAATTTAACGTTAGACCATATGAACATTGCTTGAGCGATATTGGTGTCACGCATTCTCCTCGCTACGATATCGACATGACTTTAGAGGAGGGGGATACCATATTTGAAAGAATGGAGATCTCCTACGATGATTTCAGGAATCATCCAGAACCGGTGGAGATACTGAAATCTTATTATCGTCCACTGTTATCTGAAGGGCAGACGCTTTGGTGGATGGGTAATGATGAGGTTGCGGCGCCCCCGGTCTTGACGATGTGGAATGCTTTAGAAAGTGATGATGAAGATTATTTCACGGCCATGGGATTTGCTCTGTTCCCTGAACTCATCGCTGGCGATAGCCGGACTAAGTACACACGCATGGTGTTTTGGTTAGTCACGAATCACGGAGTCATTAACCATGCGCTTAGAGACAAGTACTCTGGTGGAGGAAGAAAAGACTTCACAGTTAATGGAAGAGAGTACCAAGGCAGACCTAAAGTAATGTATGTCTTGAACAGTAAGAAAGAATTTGTAAGACAATTGATTCTCCAAGCCGACCCGGAAGAGTTGAGAGAGCATTGGGAAGAAGCGTACATACACGAAGGGGATGAAAGACTTCGTCAATGGATCAATCTTGTGGCGACACAAGGTGATGTCGAGATGTCCCTTCTATACGACATGTTCGAGGTCTAAAAAAGAATGCAAGGATTTGTACGAGAACCCGCCCATTATGGTCAGGTTCTCGTTTTATTAGACTTGAAATCGCAAAAATGATTTTTGAAATCAATAAGAATAACTTTTCACTTAAACAATCACTTCAAATGCGAGATAGATAACCCCATCTTACTGATTGGTCAGTTCAAAAGTCCGCTCCATATAGTTCGTCCATCGTGACGAATTATATCTTGAACTCGTGGTTTACCGCCTCAATATCGAGGTTTAAGGCTAAAAATGTCTTCTGACGCCAGCAAAATCTAAAAAATCAGGTGAAAACTTTGCAATAACCCCCGATTCCTGTCTTTAAACAATCAGTAAGGGGGAGACTTTGACATGGTGTTTTAGTGTCAACGCTCATTCTTATCCTTGAAAAACTGAAAAGTCGAGGAACGACACGAAGTTTCGTGACGCAGACTTCGAACAACCGTTAGGGCGTTAGTCAATTGACCGCTCTACATGAACGATTGTCTCGAATGGAACATGGATAATCCCGTCTCGCTCGTTGGCTAGCTCGACGGTCCGCTCCATATAGTTCGTCCGGTGTACAAATCCCTTAAACCGCTTCATCTCCTGTTTCTCCACATACTTCACCTCAACCATATCCCCACTAAAGATTGCATCGTTCAACACATTTTCATATATCGAGAGCACTTGTTCATCGATTTCGGGCATCTCAATTTTTTGAATTTCTTTATAGTATTTCGTGAGCAGCGCACGATGCTCTGGCATCAAAAATGGGATCCATTTCAGTTCACCTCGATCACGATACATCGTCATCATAATTCCCCTCCCATATAAACGAACGTTTGTTCTTATTTTATACCCGGTTTATCTCCTTTGAACAGCCTTTTAAAAGATTTGTGTTCCGTGCGTCCTGTTTCCGTACTCTAGCTCGCTGGTCGTCGGTGCAAGGGACGTCAAAAAAATGACGCGCCCTCCGGCCCGTCTTCCTTCGCTTCAGGCTCAAAGCAAGGCTTTTCGCTCGTTGGCTACGGAAGCCTGTCCCTCCGTTTGCTCTACGCATTTTTTTGAGGCTCTCCCTGCGGTCGCCCTTGCACCGTCTCCCGACGCTCGCTTCGTTCCCGTCAACAGGACGCACAACGGTGTTCGTTCTGAGGTCAGCTTATCCGAAAGGGGACAAACCATCATGGAACTATCGTCAATCATCGAGGTCATCCGTATCAAGCAAGAGGTTCGAGAGGAAATGGTCGCCCTCGAGCACGCCGTCATCCAATCACCTGACAATGCTCGGCAAATCGGGGCATCGTTCATCGGGGACGATGACCGTGAAGTGTTCCTCGTCATCATGCTCAACACGAAGAATCGGGTCATCGGCGTCCATCGGGCGCACGTTGGGAGCGTCAATTCGAGTGTCGTCCACCCGCGGGAAATCTTCAAATGCGCCATCTTGAACAATGCTTCGTGCATCATCGCCTGTCACCAACATCCGAGCGGGGACCCGACCCCGAGCCGGGAGGACATCCTCGTCTCTGAACGCTTACATGAGGCGGGCGACCTCATCGGCATCCCGGTGCTCGACCATCTCATCCTCGGTGCGGACGAGTCATATGTCAGCATGAAACAGCGAGGCTACATGGGTTGAACGGAATGGGGCGGGGCCGGGGGACCGGTCCTGGTCCGTCCGGTAAGGGCAAGGAGGAAAAACATACGTTTTTCTTTTATGAGATTGGCGACTCGCGTTGCTCTCGCCTGGATCCAGAATTCGGATCCGGGAAAAGGAATATTTTCGCATGGCGAAAACAGGGGAGGCGGACGTTGATGCGCCCACGCGTCTCGGTCGGCTTTTGACGTTCCCCCTTCTAGCGGAGCACGGTCATGGGCACATCGATCCGTCCCGAATGAATGCAGCGGTAGATGGTGGAGAAGGTAATCTTTCCTGCGCAGAGGCGACCGACGATCTGTTCCGGAGACCAGGTCGCACGCAACTTCCCGACGATTGTCCGGCGCATCGTGTCATCGAGCTTGGCGCGCAGTTGGTCTTCGCCTTCTCGTAGCGTCTCTGGGCATGTCCCGATTCGTAGCCGGGGTTCCGTCTGATCTCCCGCGAGACGGTCGAGGAATGTCGCCCGATCCGTCTCGCAATGGACCGGCTGGACATCCCGAGCTCCAGATAGGTCTCTATTTTCACGCGTTCCGTTGTGGTAAGATGGATGTAGCTCATGAGATTTCCTCCGTCTGAATGTGTGTTGTGGTGACTTCATTCTACACGAGGATGCCGCTGTGGGCTTTTTTGTGTTCACTTTTGGTTGTTGCACTTAATTTTGTAATTCATCATAAACAAAAAATAATAAGGAGGAGGATTTATGAATTTTACATTGGTGGAATTGAGAGAGGCTAAACGGCAAATTGATTCGATTATTCATAAATTAAACGAGACCGTAAAGACTTTGGAATCGAAAGATTCTCCTGAACGATACAAATCTCAACTAACACTCGCCAAACGGCGAATTAAAGCATTAACAATTTCCGTTGAATTGATAAAAAATGAACTTAAACGAAATGATATTCAAAATTGACAGGTTGTAAGGAATGTTTTCGCATGACGAAAACAAATGGTTTGGTGAGAAGTCAAAGACATAAAGAAATCACGTTGCTTTGTCTTTTCATGAATGTGTATTTGTGATGAATTGATGAAAAAATGGGTGCTTGTTTGGTGAAAATGGTCGTTATTCCTACGTAAGCCCTGGGCTTGTTTCAAACAAGCCCAGGGCTTATATGAAACAAGCCGAGATGTCGAGTGGTCCGATTCAAGGTATCGTTGAGCTATCAACAGGAGAGGATGATTCAAGTGAATCACACATTGGACCAACAAACGATTGAAGAGATGAAAGAGGTATTGCTTAAAAGACTTCCTGAACGGATGGACATTGATCCTGAGGCATTCGAGCTGGTGAGCATGGATATCCTTTGTGAGGTGAAAGAAGGAGAACGATTGAAACAGATGACGGTTTTCTTCAATACGAATATGATTCAAGTACATAACTGATTGTTCCGAAACGTATACACGTATACTTGTGGATTTGTATACATATATACGTTTTTATCTAGTTAGTCTTTGGCCGAGGCGTGAATCACATAAGTATCTGGAATCGGTCTATAAAAACTGAAAGGGATGAGGCGTGATGGACGAGCGGCTACTCGATGACTATACGTTCGATGGATTGAATCCGTTCGTCCGGACCGTGTTCTCTGAATTGATGACTCGTCCCGAGTGGATGCGTGTCGTCGATAGGGAATATTGCGTCGAGAAGGTCGTCCGGTTCGATGAAGGACGGAACTCGCCTTACTTCCGCGTGGTGATCTATCTGGATTCTGAAGAGCGTCCAATCAAGTGCGTATATCTATATGGGACATGGGTGGTGGCGGATGGGGACGTCAGTTTCGTCGTCTCAGAGCTATCGAAAGATATATTCGAGTATGAGGTGATGCATGTCCATTGGCTCATCAAGTATCGGTTCGAGGATTGGGGAGTCTCTGAGGACGGGGCATGGGAGAAGGAATGGTGATTGGGGCTCATGCGTGAGCGTCTAGCGCCTCTTGGCGAAGTCGCTCATCGCACCGCTGCCCCCCTGACGGCCCGATAACAAGAGCTGCTGGCTTACAAGCCGCATCTCTATGTTCCTGGCCCTTTCTGACGGGAGGCACGGAGCGTAAGGATAACGTCAAAAGTAAGATCCTGGGCGCGCCTAACGCCATGCGAGGAACATCATTCGGCCGAATGGTGTTCCTTGACATTATTTTTTGACTTCTAGATTCTTAATTTCTTTAAGTAACAGGGTATGTTCATTTAATTTGTCAGTCTCAAATTTTATTAGCTGATATTCAGGGTAAACTGTGCTTCTCTTTAAATCTACTTTGGCGACAATCGCTCTTGCACCTTGAACATTCAAAACCACGTAAGATTGATTGGTAGAGTTATCTTTCATCACGATATAAGTTGATTCGCTTTCTGCGATAGAATATCCGATATCAAAAACAGTGAATAAAATGAAAGCGACAAAGCATATTGCCAACAAAGACTCATATTTTTTCAATAATAAATATATCATCAGTGAAATGATTGCCAATAGAAAATAATGTGGATTATAACCCGATTGCATTCCTAAAAATGAAAAAATGACGGTAGCTAGAATTAGGATTAATTGCACGAAGTGATCATAAACTTTTACCTTGTCATATAGGGAGTTTTTTATGTTTTTTAGCTTTTGATTCTTTTTAATGAAACCTAGGTATATGGTAGATAATATTATAAGAATCATAATGAACACTAAAGATCCTGTAAGAGTGTTTGAGTTAATTTCAATAAAAGATTTAGGGATAGAATAGTAGTGGAATTTTCCCCATTGAAATAGGTACGTGCATAAATAACCTAACGCAGTAAGTGCGAATATGAATAACGCTTCATGATTTTTTACTTTATTTAAAATAAGTGTTCACTCCTATTAACTACTATTTTTGATGATGAATTCAGTAAGAATTATTAGCACTATTGATACTTTCAGTAATGAGTTGCTTCAGTATCCCATTTTGTGTGACTACTAATTTTCTACATTCTATACACTGACTCTGTTTTATTAATCCTGTATGACCAGAAGGATTTCTATACAGCTTGGTGATAGCTTCTATTTTGTTATTCAATTCTTTAAAATCTGTAACGTCTAAAATATTTAGGAATGATTTATAATCTGATTCAATTTCCAATCTTGATGAATTATCTATTATTCTTCTTAAAATATATGTATGTTCTCCTAAAGTGAGATTACTATTTGGACGTGATAATATAACAGCCAATTTTGATGCATAGTCCTCTTTTTTGAGACGCTTGTTTTGAGACTTATAGTATCTTTTGAATGGCTCTGTGAACTTCTCATTTAATTCATTTTCAACAGCTTTACAATAACTCAGTGTTGGAGAAGCGTAATCTAGCTGATCATCAAACATATGTAAAAAATCACTCAACACTTCAGCAGTAATAATAAATTTTTTACTCTTTTCCTCAAGTTTGCTCCAAACCATTGTACTTAAATCTTCCTCCATATATGCATCCACTATCGAAGATAGTCTTTCGTAAACAGATGAATTTTCAACTGTAGACACAGCCATTTCTGTATATACATCAAAATGGTGCTCTTCGAATTCATTTATATGTTTTTCTCGTTTCTCACTTTGAGATTGAGTAGGCTCTCCAGCTCCAAATAAAAATTTTAGGAATTGAAGAGGAGTTTTCTTTGAAAATAGGGATATACCCTTGTTGTAGTCACCTCCCTCCAATCCAAAAATCAACTGTGATGAGGATTTAATTTTAAAAACTAAGGGTTCAACATCATTTCGAAAAGCTTTTAATTCGTCTTCACTCAATTGATTCATTAAATTCATTACAGTTCCTCGATTCATTATTATGTAAAAAAGTGTTATTTATATTCAATGATGAAGTTGATTAATCTAATTTTAACAAATTATAAAGCTGATAAGTAATTAGCATAGGACTTTGAATAGTCCTATGCCAATAAAAACTAGATTAGTCGTTCTATATTTAACAGTGCGGTTCTTGATAAAAGATTTTTTTCTTCTTCAAGCAACACATTATGCCAACTAGATTCAAGATTTTTGAGAAGTGGCTCTTCAACCTTATTGTTCTTTTCTAAATCATGTAATGGATGCACGGTTCTTTCGGGATCAAAGTGACCGCTAATCAATGGCTGATCTGGTAATGCAATCGTGTAAACGACAAGTGCGTCGTCAGTGAAGTCATGATTGTTAGCCAAACCGAATGGCTGGAATCCGAATCCCTTACCATGGATATACATGAGCGGCTCATCGACGCAATTCACCTTTAGGTTCGTCTCGAGAGCCGCTTTTGCGTTTAGATAGGATTCCACTTCTTCAGGAAACACACGCTGTACGGCGTGAACCCGTTCGTAGAGTGTCAGGTCGGTGTCTTTCCATCCCATACGCCGATCTAGCTGCTCGATATATTCGAGTGGGGTCTGTTCCTTTTCTGGCTCCAACGTGCGCACCTTTTCTAAGTGTAACTCGATATGATTAAGAAAGGTTGAGGATGTCTGATGGACCTCCTGCAACAATTGTTCCTTGTCGATTAGCTCTTTGTTTTTCGTCCAACCGGCCAGATAAGAGAGCGAGAAGTCGTCCGTCGGGAAACCGAGCTGATGCGAGACGACATAGGCGACCATCTCGGCTTGGAACTCCTTCTCGGGTGCCGTGAGTGGTTGATCTTGTTCGAGGTTCCGGTCCTGGTTGTGCAGCTCCGCATGGGCGAGCTCGTGGATCAGGACGCTGATGTCCTCGATCGATGAGTTCCGCGGGTTCAAGGCGATCGCATGCAACTCCGGATAGTAACAGCCTTTCGCAGTCCCGATTTCGTCGAGCGGTTCCTCCAACAGCGTCACATTCCGGGCATACGCGAGCGTCGTCAAGGCGTCACGGATGTCTTGTTCGTTCTCGATCCCGCCGTCCCGGTGATACCGTTTGAAGATGTCGGAGACCTCGATTCCTTTCTCACGCGCATCTGTCTGCGTGTATTCGAACACGTGACCAATTTTGAAGTACATCATCTTACGTGACGGGATACGTCCTTGCTTCACGCCGTCTTTGATTGGCTTCGGTGCCTTGCTGAGCGGTATCCATTCGTCTTTGTGCAGGGCATACGTCACGGGGTTCGGGACGAACACCTTGATGCCACGCTCGCCTTTTTGCACCTGTGCGCCTTGCTTCTCCCAGAACGGATAAGAGCCGACCGCGACCGCGCCGGGGAATTGGGACTCAATCAAGACCGCGTTTCTCATCGAGTATTGATGGAACTTGCCGAGGAACTGTAGATGCTCACGGATCTTCTCTGGGCTTTCAAAATAGCTGTCGATTTGTTGTCCCATCTGTTCGGTCAAGGCCTCGAGTTCGGCCTTCCGTTCTTCGTTCGTCTTCATCTTGGCCATCTTGTCAGACTCCTTCCTTCAACAAGTCGGTGACAGATTCATCACTATCCGCAAAATCGTTCAGTTCACGTTCAAGTTGTGGCGACGTTTCCGGGATGTCGAGTAACAGCCGTGTCCGCTCAAAATTGACGGGAAGCAAGATAATCTCGTCTTGCGCGATGGCGGTCAAAAGTTGATGCTCGGAAACGGACAATGGGATGTCGTACCGTTTTCCATAGATGAGGACCGTGACGGTATCAAGTTGAAGCGTCAACAGTTGTCCCATCGTGAAGGGACGGTCAAGTGGTCGCATAAGGTTCATCCTCTCTCAAAAGTTAATGTGTCCTTCTTCTGTTTTTGATGCTCGATGCGTCCCTGGACGACACGTTCCGCCGTCGCGAGGAACGTCGGCTTGAATTGGTCAGTCGTCATAATGTCCTCGATGCTCTCGGTCTGCATCAGCGCCTGCAGGAGCTCTGTTAGGATCTGCCCGTGGCGGTCGGAACGGTTCGCGGCGAGGCGGATCCGCTCGAGTTCCATCGACACCTGCTCGTTCATCAACTCCTCGATATGATGAGAGACCTGTGCGCTGATCGAGCGGGTAAGGAACTGCATGTCCCACTTTTCATCTGCAAGTTTTCTATGCTCCTCTGCGATATGGTCGATGACCTGACCGAGGTGGCCGAAGCGTTTGTCATCGGCGAACTCCTCCAAATATGTGACCGTCTCCGGCTTCAACCGGAGACGGATCTGTCTCAACTCTTCCATCGTCCTCCCTCACTTTCCATATTCGATGTCCCGTTCCAGCTGTTCGAAAGCGCGTTGGTTCTTCAAGTGTTCGTACTCGTCGTTCATGTGCCGCTCGATCCGGTAGAGTGATTCGTTGAAGATCTTTTGTTGATTGAATGCGCGTCGGACCGGATGTTTAGGGGCTTCATTTTTTTCAAGTGTCTTTTGTTCTTTTGACAAGTCTCGCATCTCTGAAAGGATGGCGTTTCCCATCCGGGTGTAGAGGTCCTGTCGCTTCGTCGTCCGGTAGCGCTCGGCCTTCTCCGTGTCGCCGTAGCTGCGACGATGGAACGACACTTCCTGTTCGAGGCGTTCATTGAAGGCTTGAAACTCTGATTTGAAGTGAATGTCGATATAGCGGTCGGTCAGACGGTCGAGTGATTTTCGGAGCGGTTCCATCCCGTTCATGTTGTAGCGCCACTGTCGTTTGTCTTCCGGCAACCGGTCATAGATCTCCTTGAATTGCCGGACAAGGTCGGGATGCAGGACAAGGTTCGGTAGCGTTGGAATCTTCCGGTTCCGTTTATGGGCGACTAACTCGTCGCGGATGAAGGCGTTCAGTTTCTCCTGTTCTTTCGTCCGGTCGGCGAGGGAATGGATGACTTTCGACTTCATCAGCTCGATTGATTTTGGTTTTCGTTTGCCTCGCTCGCGTATGTGGCTTGTCTCGACGATGGCGACATGCACGTGGATATTGTCGGTGTTGTAATGCACGGCACCGGTCCAGTAGGCGTGGACCATCTTCTCTTTTTGAAGCATTGAATCGATTGCGTTCCGTGTCGCCTGGATCAACCGTTTCTCGTCGACGAGGTCGTCGTGTAGCACGCCGGTCTTGCGTAGCCAGGCATTATCGAACGAGATGACGTCCTGCCAAAGGATGCTCCCGTTCTCTTGCGCGTTCTTGAAGATGTCGCGGACGGCGCGACGCTTTTGGTCGTCCAACCGGTCGTCCTCACGTGTGAACAGACCGCTTGATTTCGTCTCGTCTTCCATATAATCATGGTATGTCTCGAACTGTTCGCGGCTGTCCTTCGCGTCCGGGCGGTTGATATAGTCGAGGTAAGTCGTGTAGCGACGCGACTTCTTTTTCGTGCCCGGTACCTTGAACTTCGACTTGATGACGACGCCTGGCGTCTCACGCATCCTGCATCACCTCATTCAACAAGCGGGTCACTTCGGCGAGCTCGTCCGCGCTCCGTTTCAGGTGAAGCGTGTTCGCCTCGAGTTGTCGTTCGAGGCGCTCGACCTGCGTCGATTGGATGCCGTTCGCGCACCAGGAGGCGAGCAGTTCTTTCAAATATTGTTGCCGGGAGCGGTTGTGTTCCTTCGCCCATTCATCGATCTGTTTCACGATGACGGGGTCGATGTCGCGGAGTAACAGGTCCATCTGCCTGACCACCTTTCTAGAGGGTGTATATTGCCGAGGTTCTAAAAGTTCGTTCAAAGAGCATAAGGGGAAACTGCTATCACTTATCGTGATAGCCCAGGCAGAGCCTGGGGTTTCCGTGATATCACCAAAAGTCCGAAAACGGCACGAAATGTGCCAGTAAAACCAGCAATTTGGCACAAAATGTGCCACTTAAATCGACAGTTCCCGGAGCCGGACGCGCAATTTTTCGTGCTTTTCTTCGAGCGCTTCGACCGACTGTTCGAGCTTCTCGAGTTCGAGTGTGAGCTCGTCACGTTTCCGACTAAGGTCGAAGATTTCGTTCTCCTGTTCGACCTGTTCGTCGAGCGAGAGGTAGGGGAGTTCTCCTTCGAGCTCCTCTTTGTCACGGTCGAGTCGCTTGATTTTTTGCCGCTGCGCTTCGACCGATTGTTGCGCTTTTTCTAATTGTTGCTCTGTCTCCGCGAGCTCGTCCTCGACGAAGAGTCTTGTGAAGGTTGTCTCGTCAGATGAGGTGTAGTTCGCCTGTTTGA
>NZ_JACSKL010000017.1:0-41428 GCF_018617585.1 Exiguobacterium sp. s129 | reverse complement strand
CTGGACTTTCAATGCCTTTGAATATTTGGTCATAAAAAACACCCCATAAAAGTTGGATTTTCGTGTCCAACTTTTATGGGGCAGTTCACTGGGGCAAACTTTTTTTATTGCGCTTCGTACGTTACCCCACTCGGGTCTAACGTGTAAGACTCTAATTCCGTATCCGTCATCGGCTCCACAGGATTGCCTGCGTCCGCTTGTTGCACACGGTAGCGCACTTCTTCAAGAAGCGGTTCATTCAAGAAATAGTAGAAGTGGCCGTCATCTGCACGGGCGCCTTCACCTGTCAATTGATATTGCACCGTATTGTGTAGTGCACCGACATCTTCAATCAAACGCATATAGTCATTCGGTCCGAGCGTCGTCTGCATGTTGTCGCCCACGGCTTTCAAGACCTTATCATAGTTATTGATGAGTGACGTGCCAAGTGACTGTTCGAGCACGGCATTAATGACTTCCATCTGGCGTTGTCCACGCCCGATGTCTCCACGTGGGTCATCATATCGGTTACGGACATAGGCGAGTGCCTCTTCACCAGAAAGTTGCTGAAGTCCTTCTTCGATTTGTACGGTCTCACGTGAGGCGTCATAGCTGTTTTGTTGTGATGAGAATGGAACGTCGATCTCAACACCACCGACTGCATCAATGAAATCCACAAATCCTTGGAAGTTGAGCGAGACGACATGGTCGATTTCAACACCGACCAAGTCCTCAATCGTGTTTGTTGCCATACGCATCCCGTTGTTCGGGTTCGATTCATCCATGGAACCGAAATAGTAGGCATGTGTGATCTTATCTTGATCAAGACCCGTCTTTCCATAAGGGATATTGTATCCTGTGTAATCGATATTGACGTACGAGTCACGCGGGATACTGAGCATCGTCGTCTGCTTTTCTTTCTTGTTCAGAATGACGACGATCATGACATCCGAGCGTCCATACTCTCCACGTGCTTTCTTTTGTGGAGAAAGGTCTGTCCCTAAAATCAAAAATGACTCCGTATCTTCTTTGTCAAAGCGAGTCGGTTCAACCGTCGGGTCGTCCTCTAGCGTGACTTGAGTGCCGGACAACATGTTGTGGGCTTTATAAAATGCGGTACCGTAAATGCTAGACCCAGCAATAATCGCAATCAGCACAAGGGCACTAAAGACTTTATAAAACGCAGACGGACCTTTGCGCTGTCTACGAGTATGTGTTCTAGAATTCATAATGGTCTCCTTCGAGTCAAAGTAATAAGCTTCACTCATTATAGAGGAAAGTGTGAAATTTGTCGAAAACGTTTTGATGACAAATTCATTTCTTTACATTTTCCCATAGTTGAAAACAGAAAAACCCACGGAGATGTCTCCGCAGGTTGATTAAGCCCGAATAGTGAAGAATCGAGTTGCTGCTTCTTGTCCTCGTGCTTGAAGGGCTTCCGCACAGCGCGATGCGGCCGCTTCGTCGAGTACGATCGTCACACCTGGATGCGCTTGAAGGATCGTCGCTGGCCAGTCGACCGTCGGTACACTTTCAATCATATGTTGTACGGCCTCTGCCTTTCGCTCGCCTGTTGCCACAAGGACAATCTCACGCGCATTCATGATTGTATCGAGTCCCATTGTGATCGCATGCGTCGGGACGTCTTCCAATCGGTCAAAAAAGCGACGGTTTGCTTCTCGTGTGGATTCGGTGAGTTCAGTCACATGTGTCTTCGCATCAAGCGCTGTACCTGGTTCATTAAATGCGATGTGTCCATTTTCCCCGATACCAAGAAGTTGTAAGTCGACACCAAGTTTCCGAACGAGACCTTCGTAGCGTGCCGCCTCCGCTTCAGGGTCTGGCGCATCGCCTTGAGGAAGATGGCTTTGTTTGAACGGCACTTCGTCAAACAAGCGATCTTTCATAAAGCGGTTGTAACTTTGTGGATGCTCTGGTGATAGACCGATGTATTCATCTAAATTGACGCTTGTCACATGGCTACAATCGAGCGCGTCTTGTTTAAACATTTGATACATCCCGACCGGCGTGCTGCCTGTCGCGAGACCGAGTACGAAGTCATGTTTCCCTGAAATCCGTTCTTTAATGAGCGAATAGGCGATACGTTCCGCGTCATTCGCTGTCTTTGCGACTAATACGTTCATCGTTGTTCCTCCCGTTCATATGCAATGTTTCCTTTGACGATTGTCATTTGAACATGTGCACTGTCATCCCAAACGACAAGGTCCGCATCAAACCCCGTTTTGATGTCTCCTTTTGTCGTCAATCCGAACTCTTTTGCCGCATTCGTCGAAGTCATCTTGACCGCTTCTTCCAGCGTACATCCCGTATACGCTTGAATATTTCGGAATGCCGTATCCATCGTCAAGACACTCCCGGCGAGATTCCCTGCTTCAAGACGGGCAGCGCCTCCTTCTACGATGACGGGTTGTCCCCCAAGTTCATACTGTCCGTCAGGCAGCCCCTTCGCCCGCATCGCATCCGTGATGACAACGAGTTCATCCGCTCCTTTTAAGCGGTAAGCAAAATCGACCATCTCCGGACGACTGTGAATCCCGTCTGGAATGATTTCGGCCATGACACCTTTCTCTAAGAGACAATATCCGACCGTTCCCGGTTCCCGATGATGCAAGCCACGCATTTGGTTATATAGGTGTGTTCCATGTTTGACGCCCGCCTGCTTGTTCTCTTCAAACGTCGCACTCGTGTGTCCCGCTGAACCGATCGCACCCGATTCACGAAGGGCTGCTTCAAATGCTCGGGCTCCCGGTCGTTCCGGTGCATACGTGACGAGTCGGATATGACCCCCGGCAAGCTGTTGCCACTTTCGGAATTGTTCCGCATCTGGGTCAATGATATGTTCTGCTGGTTGCGCACCCGCCATCTCCACATTGACGAATGGTCCTTCTAAATGAATCCCGACGATGGTCGTATTCTCTGCTTCAATGACGTTCCGAACTGCTGTCAACGCACGTTCAATCGCTTCTTTCGATTGGGTGATCGTGGTCGCAAAGAATGACGTGACGCCCTCTTGAAGCATGTCTTCACTTAATTGACGAAGCCGTGACTCGTCCGCGTCCATCGTGTCGACTTCATATCCCCCGTGTATATGGACATCGATAAGGCCAGGCGTGACGAGCGCACCCGAAACATCAATCACGCTCTTATCTCGTTGCTTAAACTGTTCCATCGATCCGATTTCTTCAATCGATTGGTCACTCCATCTGATGTACCCACGCTCCCACGTTTGTTCCGCTGACACGATATGAGCATTGATCAATGTCCCCATCGCTTCACCACTCCTTCTATTGTTTTCTTCCATGTTATCATACCGAATAAAAGTATAGTTGTATAGACCAATTTTGGATAAATAAAAGATTGTTCACACTTGTGAACAATCTTTGGGTTATGACGTCGATTGAAGCGTCCCGAAGCGACGGACAATCCACACTAGTCGAAGGAATAATAAGACCGCTCCGGCAGCCAGTCCGGCAATCAATCCAATCCAGTAGCCATCCGGTCCAAATCCAGCATGCTCCGCCAACACATAACCGAGTGGTAAGCCGATGACCCAATAGGCGACGAGAGAGAGGACCAACGTAATGTTGACGTCTTTGAACCCTCGTAAAATTCCTTGAATCGGTGCAGCGACAGCATCTGACAACTGGAAGAACACGGCGAAAATCATGAAGTGTGCCGCAAGGTCCACGACTGTCGGGTCATTCGTATAAATGGCTGCGACCCGTTCATTTTGCCAAAACAAGAAAGCACCCGAGAAGATGGAGACACCTAGACAAAGCGAAATCCCAATCTTCGCATATCGAACGGCGTCCTGTAGTCGTTTCGCACCAAGTTCATACCCGACGACAATCGTCAACGCGCTCGATGCCGACAACGGGAGCATGTACACGAACGACGCAAAGTTAATGGCCGCTTGGTGTGCCGCGACGATTTGGTCACCGTATGAGCTGAGCAGTAGTGTGACTGCCGCAAAGATGCTGACCTCGGCGAAAATCGCTAGCCCGATTGGTGTCCCGAGTTGTAACAACTCTTTTTGTCTGAGCCAGACGATTCGCTCCGATGTCCGTAAGAACTTGTACTCGCGGAACGGTTTTCCGTTTCGGACGAAGAAGAATGCCATGAAAAAGAGCAACCAATAGGTGATGCTCGAGGCGATTCCTGCTCCGACGCCACCGTACGCCGGAATCCCGAGTTTTCCAAAGATGAAGATGTAATTTAATCCGACATTAATGGGTAACCCTAATAGTATGAGGATCATCGAGACCCTCGTCTTGCCAAGCGCATCCATGAGCGTGCGAAGCACGTTGAACAAGAACATCGGTAAGACACCGAAACCAAGCGCAAGTAAGTATTGGGTCGCGATTCGCTTCCCTTCCGTACTAAGCCCCATCCCTTCGATTGCGAGTGGCACGAGGAAAGACCCTAATGTCAGCGTGATCACACTGAGCATGATGGCTAAGTAGATGCCTTGAAATAACGTACGTTGAATTTGTTGACGGTCCCGCGCGCCGAGCGCTTGCGACACAATCGGGGCAACTGCCAACAAGATTCCGCTAAGCCCGGTGTAAACGGGCATCCAAAGACTCGAACCGACACCGACACCGGCCAAATCGACGGCGCCTGCGCGTCCGGACATGACGGTATCAAAAAAGCTAATCAAATAAAAAGACACTTGCGTGACTAGGATTGGAAAAAAAATCGTAAAGAACAGTTTGATTTTTTCGTTTAATGAATGTGTTTGGTACATGGACAACCCTCATCTCTTTTTCAGAAAGGAAACAATATCATGAATCAACGGCATGCAGAAAAACTTAAATTTGAGCTGTTAGAAACGTGGAATACATTTAACCACTACGTGACCGAGGCCCTCTCGTTCAACAATTCCGAGGACATTCATCGCGCCCGCGTTCATTTACGAAAGCTGATCACGTTCATGCAGATCTTTGAGACAAAGCCGGCGACGTTCCGGCAACTCAAACAATTGATGGAGGCACTCGGTCATGTGCGTGACCTCGATGTCCTCATCGAACAGTTTGATGTAAAAACTGAGCTTGATGAAGCATTTCTACAAACCATGGAAAAGCAACGGGCCATCGAACGAACCATTCTCTCGACACGAGTCAGTGAAAAGATGACCCCCTCACTCGACCAACAAATTCGTCGTTTCATCGGCGGACCGTTGTTTCGTGCGTTTAAAAAAACGAACGCCTCTCCGATGTTAGAAAAGGCGAAAAGCGAACGCAAACAACGAATTCGCATCTATCATGAACAATCGAGTGGAAAAGAACAAATCGAAGCGCTCCATAAGGTTCGCTTAGCCGTGAAACGTGAACGATACTTGCATGAATATTTGTTAAACTACGAGTCGGACGCGTCAATCGACACCGTCCGTACGTTAAAAAAGATGCAAACCGAACTCGGTGAGATGAATGACCATGATCAACTGTTGAAGCGTTGGCTGGCCTTCACCCCTCCTACCGACCTGCAATCCCCATATGACAAAAAAGTTGATGTCTTACAGCAGGAACTTGATGAATCCGTGGAGCACCTATCAATTTAACGCGATGTATACCGTTCAATCAATAGTTCAAGCAACTTCATCCCCGCGATCGAATTCCCTTTTGAATCAAGCGCCGGACCGAAGATGCCAAACCCAACGTTATTCAAATCCAGTTCGTGGTTCCCGACTGCTAAAATCGCACCCGACACTCCACTCTTTCCGGGAAGACCGACACGGACGGCGAACTCGCCTGATGCATCGTACATGCCACATGTCGTCATGATGGCTTTGACGATCCGGACGACTCGACGTGGAATCAATTCTTCACCTGTCTCCGGGTCTTCCCCGTTCCCTGCGAAGACACGTCCGATTCGCGCCAAGTCAAAACAATCGATTTCAATGGCACACTGTTTCGTATATACGTCGATAATCTCATCGACGTCTCCTTCTACAATTCCATGATGACGCATGAAATAGAGGAGTGCGCGATTCAAGTCGGTCGTCTCGTATTCAGAGCGAGCGACTTTTTCATCGTACGTAATCTCCTCCACCGGTCGATTTAATAGAGTCGCTAAAAATTGGCGGAACTGATAAATCTTTAAGTCCGCCGTCTCCCCTAAAATCATACTCGTCACCGCTAACGCCCCTGCATTGATCATCGGATTCAGTGGTTTTGACGGGACCGTTTCCTCGAGTTTCGCAATCGAGTTGAACGCATCACCCGTCGGTTCCATCCCCACTTTTGAAAACACATAGTCTTCCCCAAATTCCATCAGCACATAACAAAGCGTCAGCGCCTTCGATACACTTTGAATCGTAAACTTGTGATGAACGTCCCCAGCGTGAATATACGTACCGTCCGGCAAACAAATCGCCACCCCGAGTAAATCGTTTTTCACATGCGCCAGTTCTGGGATGTAGTCCGCCACTTTCCCCTGAGCCGTATACGGACGACACTCATCAATCAAGTGGTTCAACTGTTGTTCGAGTACATTCATTCGATCACCTCATGTTCCATCAAATTTCAACCGGGTCATCTTATCATATTACCCGTCTGGCGGTCCATCTTCTTTATACCACTCTTCGTCCGCCCAAATCATCGGTGGACTTTCTTCGTCCCCGACCAACTTTTCTCCATGCCGATTCATCGTCACAATAAAACCAACCACACCTGACACGATGACCGTCGCGACAATGATGAAAGCCATCATTTCATCGTCCCCTTTCGAATTCGTGACAAATTTGTCTAGAACTCCGTGACACTTATCCTATGTCTGCGTCTATATTCTCGGTACCGTTAATACGACAAGAACTTTATAGAAATGGGTGAATCGATTGAATCAGATCGCAATTATCGGAGGTGGCATCGCCGGACTGGCCGCAGCACATTATGCTAAAGAAGCCGGTGCACACGTCACACTGTTCGAGGCACAAGACCGTCTCGGTGGAAAAATCAAAACCATCTATCGAGATGGATTTACGTTAGAGACCGGTCCGGACGGTTATATGGCGCGTAAGCCGACCTTGACGTCTCTCATTACCGATCTCGGCCTTGAGGACCAACTCGTTCGTTCTAAAACCGGGACCTCTTATATTTACGTACGTCAACAACTGAGACAGATGCCAGCTGGATCGGTCATGGGTATTCCGACCAAGTTTTGGCCGATGGTAAAAACGGATCTCTTTACGTGGAGAGGGAAATTTCGTGCCGGACTCGACCTTGTCATTTCGCGTGTGTATGAAGGAGAGGACATCTCGCTCGACCGCTTCTTTCGGACGAGACTCGGATCAGAAGTCGTCGACACGATGATCGAGCCCCTTCTGTCCGGGATTTATAACGGAACGCTCGACGATATGAGCATCGAGTCTACTTTCCCTCAGTTTATCACGATTGAACAAAAAACTCGCAGTCTGATTCTCGGGATGAAAGCACTCACACCGCCTTCTCAGGCTGGGGTGAAGCCGTCAGAGACCGGAAAGTTTTTATCCATCGACCAAGGACTCGGTGCACTCGTCGAAGCGCTCCGCCCTTCCATTGACCGGCTCGTACTGAAGACAATCGTCAAGTCCGTAAGACCGCATGAAATCACATTGGCGGATGGAACGGTCGAGCAGTTTGACGGGATCATTCTTGCGACTTCCCCAAACATGCTCGGGCCGCTGCTCGGTTTTCCGGAAGCCGAGCGTTTGTCGACTCGTAAGCGAACGTCCTCGATGACCGTTCTTGCCGCATTCGACGAATCAGAGGTCGAGGCGCTAGACGGGACAGGTTACGTCATCGCCAAGTCGGAGGGTAACGCTTTGACCGCCTGCAGTTGGATGCATAAGAAGTGGCCACATATGGCACCTGAAGGAAAAGCGTTGATTCGGATGTATATCGGTTCTGATTATGTTTCGTCCTTGTTGCACGAAGAGGATGATACGATTGCGACATTCGCCTTGCACGAACTCCGTCGTATTCAACAAGTCGGGACACCACTCTTCACGAAAGTCGAACGCCACGTTCAAACAATGCCCCAATATGAGGTCGGACATAAACAAGATGTCTGCGCCTTTGAAGAAGCACTCGCGAAGTGGGACGGAGTCGAGGCGTGTGGCGCCATTCTCCATGGGGTTGGCTTACCAGATTGTGTCGATTCCGCAAAACAAGCAGTCAACAACCTGAAACTCAAACGGGTGGTGACGGTATGAAGCACATCGACTATAACGAGAACCCGTTTATCGTCATTTGGGAAGTGACACGTGCTTGCGCCCTCTCCTGTGTCCATTGCCGGGCCGAGGCACAGTTTCATCGATACGAAAATGAACTCGACACGGAAGAAGGGAAGGCACTCATTCGCGATATTCACGCGATGGACAATCCAATTCTCGTCTTCACAGGCGGGGACCCCCTCATGCGCGAAGATTTGTTTGAATTGACCGCGTACGCCTCATCTCTCGGGATGCGTGTCTCGATGACACCCTCTGCCACACCCCGCGTTACCCGTGACGCTGTGAAACGGGCAAAAGCTGCCGGGTTGTCACGTTGGGCGTTTTCGATCGATGGTCCGGATGCACAGACACACGATTACTTTAGAGGAACACGCGGCAGTTTCGACCGTACCATCCGAGGAATCTCTTACTTCCGAGAAGAAGGCATGTCGTTCCAAATCAACACGACGGTGACCGAATATAACATCGATCGCTTACCTGAGATGGCAAAACTCGTAGAGTCCCTCGGCGTATCGGTCTGGACGCTCTTTTTCCTTGTACCGACCGGACGAGGATCCCTGTTACAACCCATCTCTCCCGAGCGACATGAAGAGGTGCTGAAGTGGGCGTTCTCGTTACAAGAGACGGCGCCGTTTATCATCTCGACGACGGAAGCCCAGTTTTATCGACGGGTGGCACGACAAGAAAATCAGCGGCGAAAAGCAGAAGGACTTCCTCCCATCGGACATCCCCATGATGATTTGGCGAAGGCCCCTCGCGGAACGAATGACGGGAACGGATTTGTCTTTATCTCGCACACAGGTGACGTCCAACCTTCTGGATTTTTACCGATTCTTTGTGGGAACGTCAGAACGACACCACTCGCCGACATTTATCGTCATCATCCGATCTTCAAAGCGTTGCGTGATCCGGATAGTCATCACGGAAAATGCGGGTATTGCGAATATCGTTATCTATGTGGTGGTTCGCGGGCAAGGGCTTATGCGGTTACTGGTGATTATAAGGAGGCAGAACCGTACTGCATCTATAAGCCGGAACGTCCTCTCGTTTCACAATAAAGATTCCCATTTATTTCCTCACAGTGTAAGATGAGACTAAATGAATCTGATTGTGAGAAGGGAGTCATGTAGGTGCAGTCATTACCGATTGATGGATTGTTTTATATCGGGCTTGGTACGATTTTTATCGTTACGGCGTTATTCGGATTTGGGATGAAGCGATGGACGAAACAAGGCTTGTTGGGGTTTTATACGCTACTCGCAACGAGTCTTGGCCTATTTTTTTGGCTACTGCTCTGGTTTCAGGAAGCAACCCGCGCCACATTTATGGGAACAATCCCGTGGGTACTCAACTTATTTTTCGGAACGGTACTCTATCTCATTTTTATAGGTGTCAGTTTTCTGCTTTTGCGACGAAAACATCAACGTACATAAAAGAGGAATCCGATTTTGGATTCCTCTTTCCTTATGCATTGACCGTCGATGGACGTAACGTCAATTCCCCGTTCTCGACATCGATGACGACCGTTTGACCATCTTCGACATCCCCGGCTAAGATGCTTCGGGCAAGTTTCGTCTCGATCGTTCGTTGCACGTAACGGTTGATTGGACGGGCACCGAATTGAGGTTCGTACGCCTCGTCGGCGACGAACGTTTTCGCTGCGTCTGTGATCTCGATATGAATCGAGCGCGTCGTAAGTCGTTCACTCATTCGTCCGACCGCCTTCTCGACGATTTGACCGATTTGATCCTTCGTGAGCGGATGGAACAGAATCGTTTCATCGACCCGGTTCAAGAATTCAGGACGGAAATGGCGGCGGAGCTTCTCAAGTACTTGGCGCTCCTCGTCTTCATCAATCACACCGTCTCTCGCTGCCTCGAGCAAAATGTCTGCCCCAATGTTCGACGTCATGATGACGATTGTATTTTTAAAATCGACGATGCGACCGTGCGAATCGGTCAATCGACCATCATCGAGCAGTTGCAACAAGATGTTGAAGACGTCCGGATGTGCCTTCTCGACCTCATCGAGTAAAAGAACCGAGTACGGGTTACGGCGAACCGCTTCCGTCAACTGTCCGCCTTCCTCATACCCGATATAGCCAGGAGGTGCACCGACAAGTCGTGATACGGCATGTTTCTCCATATATTCACTCATATCGAGTCGAACGATATGGTCTTCCGAATCAAACATCGCTTCTGCTAGCGCCTTCCCGAGTTCCGTTTTCCCGACACCAGTCGGCCCAAGGAAGAGGAAGGAACCGATTGGACGGTTCGGATCTTTGATTCCGGCGCGAGCACGAATGACCGCATCACTGACTAAACGAATCGCGTCATTTTGACCGAAGACACGCTTGTGCAAGACCGCTTCTAAGTTGAGCAGTTTATCCCGCTCTCCTTCTGTCAGTTTCGTCACCGGGATGCCGGTCCATTTCGAGACGACCTCGGCGATTTCTTCTTCCGTTACTTCTTCCCGCACGAGTTCGCGTGTCACCGAGCTCGCCAACTGTTCCGCTTCTTCTAGTTCTCTCTCGAGCTCTGGGATTCGTCCATATTTCAGTTCCGAGGCCCGGTTCAAGTCGTAACGACTTTCTGCCTCTTGTAACTCGAGGCGTACCTTTTCGAGGTCTCCACGGATTTGCTGAACGCGGTGCGTCGACTCTTTCTCATTCTCCCAGCGGAGACGTAACGAGTCAGACTGTTCACGGAGCGATGCCAATTCTTGTTGGAGTGCTTCGAGTCGTTTCATGGAAGCTGCATCGCTCTCTTTTTTAAGCGCCGCCTCTTCGATTTCAAGTTGCATGACCCGACGAACCAACTCATCGAGTTCAGCCGGCATCGATTCCATCTCTGTCCGAATCATCGCACACGACTCGTCGACGAGGTCAATCGCCTTGTCCGGCATGAAGCGGTCTGTGATATAACGATTTGACAAGACAGCCGCTGCGACGAGGGCGTTATCGTGGATGCGTACCCCGTGGTGAATCTCGAAGCGTTCTTTTAAGCCACGCAAGATTGAAACCGTATCCTCAACGTCCGGTTCAGCGACGAGCACTTGTTGAAAACGCCGTTCAAGAGCAGGATCTTTTTCGATATATTGGCGATACTCATCCAGCGTTGTCGCACCAATACAGTGCAGTTCGCCTCGGGCGAGCATCGGCTTTAACATGTTCCCGGCATCCATCGAACCTTCCGATTTTCCTGCCCCGACAATTGTATGCAATTCATCGATGAAGAGGATGATTGTACCTTCCGCCTCTTTCACTTCAGATAAGACAGCTTGAAGACGTTCTTCAAACTCACCACGGTATTTCGCACCGGCGACAAGCGAGCTCATATCGAGACTGAAAATCGTTTTGTCTTTCAAGCTCTCCGGTACGTCACCGCGGACGATTCGCTGAGCGAGTCCCTCGACGATTGCTGTCTTCCCGACACCCGGTTCCCCGATGAGGACCGGGTTGTTTTTCGTTTTCCGACTCAAAATCCGGATGACACGACGAATCTCGCTATCGCGTCCGATGACCGGATCGATTTTCCCAGTCTTCACTTCTTGAATGAGGTCTCGTCCATATTTCGTCAAGACGTCATACGTCGCTTCAGGCGACTTCGACGTGATCCGACGATTGCCTCGTACGGCGACGAGCGCCTCACGGAGTCGGTCTTCTGTGATTCCTTTTCGCTCGAGCATCGCCTGTGCTTGACTACTGTTCAACAAGATGCCGAGTAAAATATGTTCGACCGATACGTATTCATCGTTCATCCCTGTCGCTTCCCGCTCTGCCGTCGTTAGAACGTTCAGTAAAGAAGCCGAAATCATCGGTGTCGTCGGATTTTGAAGTTTTGGTGCATTTCTTAAAGAAAGAGCGACTTCGCCTTCAATCTCAGACACGTTGATTTCCATTTTTTGAAACAGCAACGGTGCGATCCCATCCGTCTGTGAAATCATGGACGCCAAGACGTGCCACTCATTGATTTCACTATGATGATATTGTTTCGCTAACGCCTGTGAACTGACAATGCATTCATGTGCTTTATCTGTAAAACGATTAAAGTCCATCACGATTCCTCCTTATCCATTAACGTTCGATTTGCTCATAAACAGAACGGTACGTCTCATCAAGTGGCAGGTCGACCTCGAGTTGGACGAATAAGTCCGACCGCACCTTCGAGCCGGTCATGACACCGCGACCCGGAATCCGCATCCGTTGTCCCGGACGGCTTCCCGGTTTCACTTTCAACTTCACGCGTCCTCCGTCGAGCGTGGCAATGATGACGCTCGCTCCGTCCAAAAAGTCGAGCGGACGCAATCGTTTCACTGTCACGATATGCTCTCCTTCACGACGATACGTATCGTCATCCGCAAAGTGAAGCTCGACGTATACATCTCCTCGGTTCCCCGATTGTCCGACGCGACTTCCTTTTCCTTTTAACCGCAACTTTTGACCTTCATAGGCACCTTGTGGAATCTTGACGTTCACCGTGCCAGTCTGAAGTCGAAGGCTCACTTTTGACTCTTTCGTCAATTGACTGAGCGGGATGTTGACACGTACGGTCTCATCCAAGTCTTCTTCAACTGCTTGGTCAAAGAAACTTCCGAACATATCTTCAAATCCGAAAGTCCGCGAGGTCGTACGCGACCCGCCTCCGAATTGTCGGAATAGATCTTCGAATTGTGACGAGCCTTCCCCGTAAGTCTCTCCACCGCCACCGAATCCTTGTCCGAACGACGGTCCATCCGGGCTACCGTATCGATCATAATTCGCCTTTTTCTCTGGGTCGCTCAATACGTCGAACGCTTCCTGGACCGACTTGAATCGTTCTTGTGCGCCAGGGTCTTTATTGACGTCCGGATGGTACTGTTTCGCCAATTTCCGGTATGCACGTTTAATCTCTTGTTCGGTTGCTCCTTTTGAGACACCGAGCTCGTCGTAATAGTTTTTAGCCATATGGATTCACCTCACCTATCCCTTTCCCGTTTCTGTTAACTCTATTCTACTCAATTGGTCAAATAAGGTCAAAGATAATCCTTTTACTTTTCATACGAAAAAAAGAAGAGATTCGTTTCAAAAAACGAACCTCTTCTCGATTAGAAGTATACTTTCGGGCTATCCATGCCGTCCTCAAACACAATCGTCACTTCAGGGTCTCCGCCAAGTGACGTCACGTTGATACGAACCGGCACGTTCCGGCTATATTCCCAGCGGTTTTCGAGCAAGCCGACGACGTGTTGTGTGAATCCGACGAGCTCGGCGCGACTATAGAATTGGATCGGGATATCGATTTCCAGTCGTGACAAGTCACCGTTTTGATAAAAGCCTTTTCCGATCATCCCGCTATAGTCTGGGAAGAGGTCGGCAATTCGGTCACTGAACAGCGTGAATTTCTGAGCGTCCTCACGGACATCGTTCGTTGCTGTCGCAGATGGGAAGTAGTAGTACTTCTCATCGATGGCTTTCCAGTCACCGGTTGCGACCTGATCATCCGTTCCGACAAAGGCTGATTTGATATAGTTCCCCGGAGTCGGTGAACCTTGGGTCGACTTCATATAGAGTGCGACGTTTATATCCAAATCTTTAAAATCTTCTCGCTTCCGTAACTGGGCGACAAGTTCGTTCGCCATTCGTTCACCTTCTGCGATTACTTTCTTCTGGTCGAGTTTCACCGTGTAGGTCGGTCCGTAGTTCGGTGCCTGGAAGACATACTCACGATTCAAAATGAGTGCGAACGACACACCGCCAAGCTGATATCCGCTATCCGCTTTCGTCATATAGTTCTGTTCTACGATTGACGTCAAATAAAGAGGTGACTTCTTGTTCGCATCGACAAACTTGTCGTCCTCAACTTCTGCCTTCCCGTCCGCATACGCCGGGTTTAATGGCGTTAACCCTTCGTCACTACCACCTTTACGTCCAAGTAAAGTAGAGACATCTTCCGCATTCAGAAGCTGTCCTTCCTGATAGGCGAATTTGTCTGGGTCAAACGCGTCTGTCGAGTGGCGCATGAGACCGAGTTCGACCTCTTCAAGCTCTAACGACGAGCTCACTTGGCGCTGGGCAAGTCCTCGCGCCGCTGCCGCTTTGAACGGAATGACCATTTGATAATAAGAGTCACGTGCTTCGATCGTTTGCGTGACACCTTCTGCCGCTGTTTCTTCGCCGGTCGGTGTCGCTTCTTCTTCACCCATCGGGATTTTCATTGAACATCCGCTTAACAAAAGCGCAGAGGCCATTGTCGGGATGACGAGTTGTTTCCATTTCATCTATGTCTAGCTCCTTTGAACATCGTTTCCTATTTCACTTTGTTCATTATAACAAAATCGTTCCACGAAAAAAGTATCGAAGCGGAATCAGAAGAAATCCCTCCTGAATTAGACAAGGAGGGATACACAATCGTTATTTGGTAGATGGGTGCTTCCGACGAATCATCAAGAGGAGTCCAGATGCAAACAAGAGGAGTCCAAGCATCGCATGCCACGTTTCGTTCGTCTCTCCTGTCATCGGGAGCACATCTTGCGAATACGTGTCGACTTCATCTTCGAGTTGCACCGAGGGAGTCTCTCGCTCTTTCACGACAACCTTCACGATTGGTGTTTCGATTTTCGCTTCTTTCTCAGGAACTTGTTTCGGTTCGTCCTCTTTGATTGGAACAGGTTGTTTTACTGCAACCGGCACATCGACAGAGCGAGTGACGGTCACCCCTTCGTTCACATAGAGCGTAAATGTTGCCTGTTGAACCAATTCCGCTCCAGCTCGGACGTCATAGGACGGGAGAAGCGGGAGTTCAAATGAAAACGTGACGACTTCTTCCGGTCCAAATCCGTTGATGAATGCAGGAATCGATTGAACCTGCTTCATGAATCGTTCATTTGCCATCTGTTGTTCCTCATATGTCAAGGCGCCGCTCGGCCATGTGAGTGTCACATCAGACAAGAACAAGGTGACGTTAGAGGTGTTCGTCACTGTATATGTGTATCGGACAGGTTCCCCAGGCTGAACGGTCGTCAACTCGCTCGTTCCTGACACTGTAAAATCAGGTTGTTGCAAGAGCACGATTTGTTGACTTTCTGCTGTGACGACACGGTCATATTCGTCCACTCCCGTCACACGAAACAGACTGCCGATCTCAGGGTGTGTGTGGATTGAATAATCAGACGGAACGGACAAGATTGCTGTCACTTCCACCCGTTCTCCCGGCAAGAGACCGTCTTCTCCTATAAATTCATGCAAACGATCAAATACGCGTTGATTGAACGATTCGATTGATTGATGATCAATGTCTCCGCTCACATACTTATGAGAAAGTTCTGTCACCGTCATCGGCGTGTCTCCTGTATTCTCTACAATGAACGTATACGATATTTCTCCTCCGACAACGGCCTTGTCGACCCCGGCGATGTTCTGTGCTTCTAAAGCGAGCACCGGCAACATTGGTTCAGTCATCGGTTCTTCCACGACCGGCTCTGGTTCTGCTTCCACTGAGGGTGTTACCTCTTCTGGTTCATCTGGTTCAGTCACAACAGGTGGTTCCTCCACTTCGACAGGATACGCTTCCGTGATGGTATTCGGGATAAACGTGTACGGAACACCTTCAGCATTGTAAAGGGTGACCAAGTCAATTAATGAGTCATCGACCGTTTCTGCATCAATCATAAAGCGCCAAATGTCAGCAGATTCACGTACCCCATAATATGTGATGTCTTCGTAAACGAGACTTGCTTCATATAATGTTTCGACTTCTTCGTCCGTCAGGTTCAGTTGAATATATCGGAACGTGGTCGTATCTGCATGTGCGAGATTGGTGGGCATCAGTGTGGATAGGAGCATGAGGATGGTGAATAGCGCAAGGAAGCGTTGGATGTTGTGTATCATGATGTCGATCCCTCCTCTAAGGTGAGCAATAAGCGTACGCATCGATGTCGGCCCGATGACGAATTTCACCACGTAGAGGAATGAGAGGGATGTGTGTATGAAAGTCATGGTGTCAAAGGGTTCTCCCGCAAAAATATATTAGCATTTTGATTTAGTTACTCTATACCCTTCGAACGCTTGTGCGAACCTGTTCAATCTCATAATTTATTACAATACGACACGACAAAAAAAGACGTTCGCCGTAGCGAAACGTCTTATGCATGTTCACTTAAAAAATCGAGAAGCTTCGCCTCATCCCATACTTCGATGCCTAACGATTCAGCTTTCGTCAGCTTCGAACCAGCCTTTTCACCTGCGACAAGTAAGTCTGTATTTTTACTCACACTTCCCGTCACACTCGCGCCGAGGAGTTCAAGCTGCTTCCCTGCCTCACCCCGCGTCATCTCATGTAATTTCCCGGTCAATACGACCGTTTTACCAGAGAGCGGTGCCCCTTCCGTCGTTGGTCGTTTCGTTCCTTTGAAGGAAAGATTTACACCAGATTCTGAAAGTTCTTTGACGAGTTCACGTGCTTCCGGTTTTTCGAAGTAAAGAACGATTGACTCGGCCATCTTCGTGCCGATGCCATCGATTGACGTCAACTCTTCCACCGTCGCCTCGATGATGGCTTCCATCGTCTCAAAACGCTCCGCAATCAAGGAGGCGGCCTTTTGCCCGACAAGGCGGATTCCTAGGGCGAAGAGCACACGTTCGAGCGAATTTTGTTTCGACTGTTCAATCGCCGAAAGCAAGTTCGTCACCGACGTCTCGCCCATACGCTCGAGTCCGAGTAAATCGTCTCGATTCAGGCGATACAAGTCGGCCACGTTATGGACAAGTCCCGCTTCATGGAGTTGCGTGATGACCTTCTCACCGAGTCCGTCGATATTCATCGCTTGCCGTGAGACGAAATGAATCAGTCCCTCGAGCAATTGGGCCGGACACTCTGGGTTGACACAGCGATGATCGGCCTCGCCTTCTAATCGAATCAATTCAGACCCACACGCTGGGCAGTGGGTCGGGAACTCGATTGCCCGTTCTTCCCCGCTGCGTTCACTCGCGAGCGCTGAGACGACCGCTGGGATGACATCCCCTGCTTTTTTAATCACGACGCGGTCACCGATATGAAGGTCTTTTTCTTTTATAAAATCTTCATTGTGAAGCGTCGCATACGTCACCGTAGATCCTGCCACAGAAACTGGGGCAAATCGTGCTCGTGGTGTGACTTTTCCGGTGCGACCGACACTAAAGTCGACGTCCTCGATTGTCGTCACAACTTCTTCTGCCGGGAACTTATACGCGACAGCCCAGCGCGGACTTTTCGCTGTAAAGCCGAGTTGTTCTTGTTCTTCGTACCCTGCCACTTTGATGACAATCCCATCGATTTCATACGGGAGTTCGCTGCGCTTCGTCACGTATGTTTCGATGTAGTCCCATAGTTCATCTGCCGTCTTGCACGTCGTATAGTCTCCGCTTACGGCGACGCCGAGTCGCTTCAAATAATCGAGTGACTCATCATGTGAGGCGACGAGATCGTCTTGCGACACTAAACCGTAGGCGAAAAATGCCAAGTTTCTCGATGCGGCAATTTTAGAGTCGAGTTGTCGAAGTGACCCCGCCGCTGCGTTTCTCGGGTTAGCGAACAATGGTTCACCGACTCGCTCCCGTTCGTCATTCAATTGTTCGAATGAACGCTTCGGCATATATGCCTCGCCCCGTACTTCAAACGTCACGTCCTCCTGTAGACGAAGGGGGATGGCACGAATCGTTTTCAAGTTTTGGGTGATGTCTTCACCCGTCGTACCGTCTCCACGTGTCGCACCACGTACGAGACGACCGTCCTCATATTTCAAAGAGACGGCAAGCCCATCAAATTTGAGTTCAGCCACAAATGTAGGTGTGTAGCCAAGGTCTTTCTCGATCCGTTCCACCCATTCTACAAGTTCTTCTTTCGAGAAGACATTACCTAGCGAAAGCATAGGTGTGTCATGGGTCACTTTGACGAACGCGTCAAGTGGGGCTCCTCCAACACGTTGCGTTGGAGAGTCCGGAGTCCGAAGTTCAGGATAGTCTGTTTCGATTTGAATCAACTCGTTCATCAAACGGTCGTACTCCGAGTCCGGTACACTCGGACGGTCAAGCACATAATATTCATATCCATATTGATTTAACGTTTTGCGTAGCTCCTCTACACGCTCTGCCATCTCCATCTCTTCACCTCACGCTTTTTCGATTGGGGCAAACTTGGCCAATAGACGCTTGATCCCGACTTCTGGGAATGCGATATCCACTTCGAGTTGGTCGCCTTCTCCACGTGTTTGCACGACCGTGCCTTGTCCCCATTTTTTATGGTTCGCTTTGTCGCCGACGTTCCAGCCGACCGTTTCGGCACCAGATGATTGCGCAAGTTTCGGTTTCGGTTTTGAACTGAAGCCGTTCACCGGCAACTTCCCTGGTGACTCGACAGGGTTCCATGGCATTGGCTTTCTCGCCTTACCGGACCGTTCCAACAATGTTTCCGGTAATTCGTGCAAGAACCTTGATTCCGGGTTGTTTTGGAAACGACCGTACAACATCCGTGACTGGGCACGCGTCAAATACAGACGCTTCTCGGCACGTGTGATCCCGACGTATGCGAGACGACGTTCTTCTTCCATCTCTTCCTCATCGTTCAACGCTCGGCTATGCGGGAAGAGACCTTCTTCCATTCCAATCAAGAAGACGACCGGGAATTCGAGACCTTTGGCCGAGTGCAACGTCATCAATGTGACTTGATGCGACTCGTCGACTTCATCAAGCGAATCTAGATCAGATACGAGCGTCAAATCAGTAAGGAAAGCGACGAGTGTCTGTTCATCACTTTCTTTCTCAAAGTTTTGGGCGACCGACAGGAATTCTTGCAAGTTCTCGAGTCGACTTTCTGCTTCGAGTGTCTTCTCGATTTTGAGCATTTCCTCATACCCTGTCTTCTTCAATACTTCTTCGACGAGTTCTGAAATCGAGAGATAGTCTGCCATTTGTCGCAGGTCCATCATCATCTGACGGAAATCTGCAAGTTTCGTCGCCGTACGTGGAGCAATCCCCGACAGTTCGATGTCACGAATCGCATCCATGAGCGAGACGCCCTGCATATCCGCAAAGTCGCCTAATTTATCAATCGTCGCGGCACCGATGCCTCGCTTCGGCTCATTGACGACACGAACGAATGAGATGTCCTCGTCTGGGTTCGCGATCAAGCGCAAGTATGCCAAGACGTCCTTGATTTCTTTTCGCTCATAGAACTTTGTCCCGCCGACCATCTTATACGGGATGTTCGATTTGAGGAGCATTTCCTCGAGACCACGTGACTGGGCGTTCGTCCGGTACAGGACCGCCATTTGACCGTAGTCCATCCCTTCCATCTTCAGTTCCTTCATCTGGTTCATGATGAAGAATGCCTCGTCACGGTCATCGGATGCGACGTGAAGCAACAGCTTCTCTCCTTCAGCATTTTCAGTCCATAAGTTTTTATCTTTACGGGAAGCGTTGTTTTTGATCACGCCGTTCGCCGCTTCTAAAATCCGCTTCGTCGAGCGATAGTTTTGTTCGAGCAAGATGACATGGGCGCTCGGGTAGTCTTTCTCGAACGTCAAGATGTTGGCGATATCGGCACCGCGCCAACGATAAATCGACTGATCCGAGTCCCCGACGACACATAGGTTTTCATGCGCCTGCGCCAGAAGTTTGACGAGCGTGTACTGGGCACGGTTCGTATCTTGATACTCATCAACGTGAATGTATTTGAATTTCTTTTGATAAAACGCCAACACGTCCGGCGCTTCTTGGAATAAGTGAATCGTCTTCATGATCAAATCATCGAAGTCGAGCACGTTATTTTGTTTCAATTTTTTCTCGTATGCCGTGTAGACGTCAGAGATGATTCGTTCATATGGATTGTTGCCGACAAGAGCTGCTGCGTCCTTTGCCGTTCGCAATTCGTTCTTATGGTTCGAAATCATCCCGAGAAGTGTACGCGGTTCATACTTTTTCGGGTCGAGATTCAACTCTTTCAACACTTGTTTGATGGCCGTCAATTGGTCCGAGGCATCTAAAATCGAAAAGCTCCGGTCGTATCGGATACGATCGATATCGCGTCGTAAAATACGGACACACATCGAGTGGAACGTGGAAATCCAAATGTCTTCGGCGACCCCACCGACGAGGTGTGCAATCCGGTCTTTCATCTCCCGTGCCGCCTTATTCGTGAATGTGATCGCTAAAATGTTCCACGGTGCCACTTGCTTCGCCGCCATCAAATAGGCAACGCGGTGCGTCAAGACACGCGTTTTACCAGACCCCGCACCCGCCATGATCAACAAAGGACCATCCGTATGTTTGACCGCTTCTGCTTGTTCCGGGTTCATACCTTTGACTAATTCTTCGCTAAGATTATACATAATCGTTTCCTTCCTTATTCCAAACGTTTGTTCTTATTTTATCGGAGTGCTTGCACAGTCGCAAGTGCCCCTGCTAAGTCTTCATAAATGATATTGCCAACGACAATCGTATCGGCGTACACTCCCATCAACCGAGCCGACTCTGCCCCATCGATGCCACCACCATAAAAGAGGTGTGCGTCCGGTAGCGCCAATCGAATTTCTTTCACGACGTCGACATTGCCAAGTCGTCCACTATATTCAATATAGAGGGAAGGGAGACGGAACAAATGATGCCCGACCTCGGCATACGCCACGGCTTGTTCTAACGATAAGTCGCATGTTGACTCCGTCACGTGCGCCACTTTTGCGTCTGGATTTAAGACGAGGTAGCCTTGTGCCGTGATATGACGGGAATCAAAGAAGTGTCCGTAACGCTCGAATGCGCGTGCATGATGTCCCACAATCCATTCCGGCGTTCCGGCGTTCAGCACGGTCGGTACAAAATAGTGATCGAATCCATCGATGACCTGGCTCGGTTGACTGATTTCAAGCGCGACCGGTAACCCGGCATCTCGGACTCTCGCGAAAAGCGCAAATGTATTTTCTGCATCAACACCGTCCGTCCCGCCTATCAGAAAGGCATCAGTGCCGGAGTGGATAAGCGCCTGGAGCGAATCCTCGTCGAGATATTTATTCGGATCTAGTTTAAATACGTGCCGCCATGACTGAAATTTCAATTCTTCCCCTCCCATCGAATCCTTCTCTAGTGTATCGATTTTTTACGTGACGTGCATCTCTCCAATAAAAAAGACTTGCCGAAGCAAGTCACGAACGTGCCGTACGATTCCGTTCCCGTTCCGTCAACCATTTCGCAACAAGCAGTGCGAATAGCGCATATACTGGGACAAACCAGAGCGGATTCGCTAAAAAGAATCCGAGCACTGGAATATCAAGTAATGGCGAGTCTGGCGAACAGAGCGCTGTCCCATTGACGACCGCGATGAACGGCAAGACAGGAACGATAAAGACGTATCCAAAATTAATCCAAAAGGCTTTCATATGACAATCTCCTTATCCTAAGATGATTGATTCTTTCGGATAGTTATACATCCGCTTCGGTTGTCTCCGTTGCAAGATGAGAATGAAGGCGATGACCCCGATTCGACCGATGAACATGAGAATCGTCAGCACCCATTTTCCGACGTTACTGAATTCGGAAGATAGACCGACAGATAGCCCAGTCGTCCCGAACGCGGAACAAGCCTCAAATAAGATTCGTGTCAATGAGGCATCTTCGAAGTAAGCCATGACCATGACCCCAGATAATAAGACGGCAAGCGACACCGTAATGATGACGAACGCTTTCCAAATATCCTCGAGAACAATCTCACGCCCGAAAATCTTGATCGATGAGTCTCCGCGGATGAACGCGACGACACCAAGAACGGCGACGGCAAACGTCGTCGTCCGAATCCCCCCACCGACAGACGATGGAGAGGCCCCGATGAACATGAGGATCGATAAGAGCAACATGCTCGCTTCCGAGAACAAGTTGACATCGACTGTCGATAATCCACCGTTACGTGTCGTCACGGACTGGAATAGCGAGTCCGAAAGAGACAGCCAGAGCGGCAAATCTTTGAAGGCATTGTTGTACTCAAAAATGAATAAGCCGACTGTTCCGACAGCAATCAAAATAAAGAATGTCGAGACTGTCAACTTCGTGAACAAAGAGAATCGACTTGGGAACGTGTGACGTTTCCGTGTAATACGACTCACCAAGTAAGTCCGAATCTCCACAAGAACCGGGAATCCGATGGCACCACCGGTCATGAGCGCGATTTGCGTGAAGATGACAAATGGATCTTCTCGGAATGGCGCGAGCGAGCTTCCGGTAATATCAAAACCGGCGTTCGTCGTCGCACTGACCGACCCGAACAAGCCTTGTAAGAAGGCTTCTCCGGCGGTATCAAAATAATTTAAGTAATGGACACCGAGCAAGACGGCACCAACCGCCTCGATCGCAATAACCGTGATGACGATTTCCGTGATGTATTTGACAATACCCGACATCGATGTCTGGTTTTGGTCACGTAAAATCAGTTGTCGTTCCCGAAATCCAATCCGTTTCCCAAGCAAAATCCACATGATCACATGCAAACTGATCAACCCGACACCGCTCACCTGAACGATGAACAAGATGATAAACAAACCAAACGTTGAAAATGTATCGGTGACCACGATCGGTGTAAGGCCGGTAACACTGACACAGCTCACCGCAAAGAAGACGAGGTCCGTAAATGTAATCGTCACACCTGGTTTGTGGGCAATCGGTAAGGCGAGGAGCAACACGGATAAAACGGCTGCCGCGCTATAAATCAACACGAGTGTTTGGACTGGTGTTAAATTTCGAAAGAACAATTGTAAGTTCCGCTTCATGAATTTTTGTTGCATCTCGCCCCTCCCCTCCATCAAAAACAAGATGACTCTTACGAGTCACCTTTTGTTTGTTGTAGACGTTCAAGAGCGAGATCATATCCGCCTGTCCCATAGTTCAAGCAACGTTTCACACGAGAAATCGTAGCCGTTGAGGCACCCGTTGCGTCCTCAATTTTGTGATACGTATTGCCTTCACGTATTTGACGTGCCACTTCTAGTCGTTGTGCAAGTGCTTGAATTTCATTAACAGTCGCTAAATCTTCGAATAATTGATAACAGTCTTCGAGCGTATCGAGCTTCAAAATTGCCTCAAACAATTGATCAAGCTCTCGACCTCGTAATTTATCGAGTTGCATCCGCAAGCATCCTCTCTACTCATACTTCTTTATCATTCTAAAGCAGGGGCGGCTCGGACTCAACTATTCATCGCAAAATCGCAGGAAATAGTACTTGTTTTTTCATGACTTCATAAATGCCGAGTGGAGTCGCCCGAACATACGGCAAGTGTGTGGATGCTAAAAACAGTAACGTGTAAATCGGATCCTCGAACTGATATCCTCGTGCCACAAGCTCATCACGCAGTTGTTTCTCTTGACCGATGAGCGTCTCAAGCGGCTCTGTCGACGTCATGCCACAGAGCGGTAATGGGATTTCGGCAACGATTTCTCCTCTGTCGACAAGGACGATGCCTCCCCCGAGTTCATTCATCCGCTCGAATGCCAGTAGCATATCCTGTTTACATTTTCCTAAAATCAAATAGTCCCCACTGATCGAATACGAACTAACGAGACCGCCAAAGTCTTTTGCAAATCCTTTCAGCACCGTGTTTAGTCGCCATTTTCCTTCCTTATCAAGCAACATCAAAAACGACTCGTCCTCATCGCGTGGCAATTCGTCCTGCCCTGTATCGTGCTTGATTTTAAACAGTTTCATGATGACCGAGTTGACCATGTCGAGACCGACGGGCATGCTAAATGACAAGTCTTGTGGTGTCAATTCAATCGAGACGTCAGTCGACGGCATCTTATCGAGTACCGCTTCCACCAATTCGTTCGGGAACAAGGACACACCATCTCGGTAAATCCATTGTCCTTTCGCGATGACAGCCGACGGGCGAGGTTCTTCGATTGAGTCAAGAATATTCAAGTGTGCGATGCGTCCTGGTGCAATCGAACCGAGAATATGATCGAGATCGAAATGACGCGCCACGTTGTGCGACACAATGCGATACGCTTCGATTGCCGGTAACCCTTCTTCTATTAAGATGCGAACGAGAGCGTCCTGCATCCCGTCTTCATAAAAGCCGGGAGTCGAACCGTCCGTTGTCACCATGAGATGATCGAACGCGGTTAATCCGTTCGCAAGCAGATCACGAATCATCCCTGGTAAGTCTGGTCGAATCGAGGAATGACGAAGCGTCGTCGTGTAGCCTAATTCGAGTCGGTTGAGCGCCTCTTCCGCTGTCATCGCCTCATGGTCGCTGTGTACACCCATCAACGCCATTTTAGTCAATGTCTTTGGTGAGGCACCTGGAAAGTGCCCTTCGACCGGTAGACCGCACGTCTCTGCGTCAAGCATCCACTGGAGCATCTCATCATCGCCCTTCAAGGCGCGCGGCCATGCCGTCAGTTCACCCGCCATCACGACGTCCGGATGATTGAACCATTCATGAATTCGTTCTGAATCGACGGCAACACTCTCTCGGTCGAGCTCGGTCTGCGTGTCGAGTCGTGCCCACCAATACGTGCTCGTCGGCAACTGTTGAATCGCTTCAAGCTGCGCAAACGCTTGCCCTTTTTCTTGTAAAAAAAGGAGCATGTTGTCATTGACGAGCGTCGTCGTTCCGCGCTCTCCTGCATACTTAGACAACGTCGCCGGATTGTACAATTGAAATGGGTGAGCGTGTGGTTCGATATAACCAGGCACAATATATTTCCCTGACACATCAACCGTTTCGACCGCCGATTCTGGTAGATCTGGACCGACATAGACAATTCGGTCTCCCTCAATCCAAATGTTCGCTGTTTTCCATTGTTTCACATATACGTTCAAATACGTCGCGTTCTGTAAAACGAGCGAAGGTGGTCGTACTCGATCTACGACTTCAAGTTGCGAGCGAATCATCACTTTCGACCACGGTGCCCGCGCCGTTCTTTTTGTTGGCATCGAACCCAATCCTCCCTTTTCCCTTTCAATGCTATTAAGAAATAGTTTTGAAAGCGTTTTCTTACCCTGTTTCAAGTTTACCTTTTCTCTGAAAGGGTCGCAAGTTATGTTCCCTATTGTAACAAATTTCACATATATTTTTCACAAAAAAGGCGGCTCTCCGCATGAAGAGTCGCCTACATCAAATTTGAGTCATGACCGTTTTGCGTAAATAGTGATGCAGCTGTTCCACCGGAATCGGTTTACTGTAATGATATCCCTGGATGAGTGAACCACTATATTCTAATACGAAAGCCAGTTGTTCCGGTCGTTCGACCCCTTCCGTGACGATATCGAGGCCGAGTGTGTGGAACGTTTGATACAATCCTTCTAATAACGCTCGATCAAATTTGTTCTCGGGAATCCCCTTGACGAAATTCTGGTCAATTTTAATGATATCAAGACGTAGCGATTGAAGGTAAGATAGCGATGACGTGCCGACGCCAAAATCATCGAGTGATATTTTGACACCGATCGTCTTCAACGCTTGAATGAACTGTTGGAGTTCATATACATTCCCACCGACCTCGCTTTCTGTGATTTCTACATGCAATCGATGAGGTGGGAAGCTCGTTTTGGTGAGCGTTTCTTCTAGTGCCTCTAAAAATGACCCATCTAAAATCTGGCGTTTCGACACATTGACAGACAAAAATAAATCAAAGCGTTCCGCATAGTCTTGAATCTCCGTGATGGCTTTTACAAGTACCCATCTTCCCACATCCGAAATGAGCCCAAGTTGTTCGGCAACAGGAATGAAGACACCTGGGGAGACGAATCCTTTTTGAGGATGATGCCAACGAATTAACGCTTCTACTCCTCTCACTTGAAACGGTTTTGGTGAGACGATTGGTTGATAATACAATTCGAATTCGTCGTGACGCAGCGCATATCGCAAATCTCTTTCCATCTCGAGCGCCTGCAAGTAATGGCTCCCGTCTTCGATGTCCTGATAAGAGAGGATCTTGTCCTTCCCTGATGCTTTAACTTCGTGTAAGACGACATCGAGACGTGCCATCATGACCTCATAGGAATGATGGGAAGGTTCCAACTCATCAATTCCGATACTTAACGTCAGATGATTCATGCCTTGCTTTAAGCCCCACTCTCTTAAATCTTTCACCAATTGATTCGCAACGATCACTAACTCTTCGGTCGCCCATCCAGGGTGAATCATGATGAATTCATCAGCTCCGATTCGGGCAACAAAACCATCCTCTTTGTAAAACATCAATCGGGACGCAAAGAAGGTTAACATCGCATCACCCGTCCGTTGACCGAACTGGTCGTTGATTCGTCGGAAGTTGTCGAGGTCAATTCCCATCACACCGATCGAGTAGGACGTGTTCGGCAAGTTCATGAACATGTCTTCAACGGCCAAGCGGTTCGGAAGACGTGTCAGAGAATCTCGAAAGGCACGCGTCAATGATTCTTTCTGTGTCTGTTCAAGCGCATCTAATACTTCATTTATACTGACTGCCATCTCTTCGATTTCATCCTGCTGATGTGGATTTAAACGAATTCGTAAGCGACTGTTTCGCTCTTTCGTGATCCACTTCAATTCTTTAACGATGTCCATTAACCGTTTCGTGACGATTTGATTCACTGTCCAAAACAAGGTCAACAATAGTCCGAGACCGAGAACGAGAAGTCCAAGCATACCCGTTTCTAACATCGTCTGTGTGTTTGAATAATACGTACGCTTCACCGAAAAATTGACTTCCCAGTTCGCATCTTGATAGACCGACTGCAGTGGTAACGAGACACGGGCAAACTGATTGTCTTGCTCAATCGTCAATCGTTGATGCGAGAGTGGACTGATAGAAAGTTTCGTTTTTGCCTGTACGCTCATCGCCGCCATGAAGTCTGGACCAATTTTTTGAATGAGGACAAGCGTACCCCCAGGTTCCCCAGTTCCATCACTCTTTACGATCGGATGGCTCATGAACACGACGGGGCCGAAGTCTGTACCGTATACCGCACTTTGTGTGACTCCAGACGAGTTGACGTAACGCACCAGTTCATTTATGAAATCATTCATTTCATTCTTACTGTCCAACTCATAAAATTGATTGAATTCGGAGTAGACGACTTCTCGATTGTCATTGAGGAAAATCATCGCCCCGACCCCAAGATTGTCGAGCGTTTCTTTTCCCATATTGTTTTCAATAAACGACTCATTTTTGTTTTGAACGAAATCGTAGGCGTTTGTCCAGACCGACCAATCGACAAGGATGCGCTCGAGCATGCTTCGATGATTGGCGAACACTTCTGTCACGCTCTCGATTTGATTGTGGGTCATCGCCTTGTCCTGTTCAATGCTCTTCTCTACGAAATACGGTTTGATGACAAATAGAATGACGCCAATGAAGAGTACGATGTTAACGGCAATCGCAATGAATAGTTTTGTTTGAACACGCAGGTCGACCACCCTCTTTCCTCAAGCTACTTTATTATTGTAGAACAGGATATCGAGATTCCCTTTTTTTCGCATGAAAAAAAGGATGGGTTGACCCATCCTTCAAATAATCTGTGTGAACGCTCGCGACCCGATATCTGTCCGGTGGAACGTATCCGGCAAATCGAGTTGTGCGATGGCTTCATAAACGGCTGTCTTCGCTTCAAGTAGCGTCGGTTTCGTCGCGGTGACAACGAGCAAGCGACCACCGCTTCCAACGATTTGACCGTCTTGCTGTGCAGTTCCAGCATGGAAGACGAGAACGTCCGGCGGGAGCGCATCAAAACCAGACAGTACTTGCCCGGTGACAGGTCGGTCCGGATAACCTTTCGCTGCGATGACGACACCCATTGAATAGCCGTCGACCCATTCAATCGAATATGGCTCTTTGCGGATGACCGTTTGAATCACGTCGAGGAGCGGTGATTTCAAATTCGGCAAAATAACTTCTGTTTCCGGGTCACCAAAGCGAGCATTAAATTCAATCACTTTTGGTCCGCTCGATGTCAAGATCAGTCCGGCGTATAAGAATCCTTCAAACGGAGTTCCTCGTTTGACCATCGTTTGAGCGAGCGGTTCGAGAACCGTCTTCACCGCTTCGTCATACACGTCTTCTGACAAGTGTGGCATCGGACTGTAGGCGCCCATACCACCTGTGTTCGGTCCCTTGTCACCGTCATAGGCACGTTTATGATCTTGAGACGTAATCATCGGAATGACACGCTCTCCCGAGACGAACGCCATGAGTGAAAACTCCTCCCCCTCAAGGAACTCTTCGATGACGACCTGTGACTGTTGACCGAATTTATCCGTAGTGAAAATATCACGTACCGCAGCTTCTGCCTCTTCCACTGTGAACGCGACCGTGACACCTTTACCAGCAGCAAGACCGTCGGCTTTAACGACGAGCGGTGCTCTAAGTTTCTGAATATAGGAGAGCGCCGATTCTGCGTCAGTGAACGCTTCGTACGCTGCTGTCGGAATCCCTGCCTCCATCATGACCTCTTTTGCGAACGCCTTGCTTCCCTCGAGCAAGGCCGCTGCTTTTGTCGGTCCAAAGATGTTTAGTCCTTTAGCACGGAACGTATCGACGACCCCTGCCATCAAAGAAGACTCCGGTCCGACAATCGTCCATTCGATGTTCGTTTCTTCTGCGAACTGTACAAGTGCCTCGACGTCTGTCTCATTGATCGATACACATGTCATACCTTCCATGAAGGCGTTACCTGGTGCAACGAAAACGTGATGTCCGTCTTGTTTTAATTTCCATGCGAGCGCATGCTCGCGTCCTCCTCGACCGATGACCATTACGTTCATGACGCGAACCCCTCTCAGTGTTTGAAATGTCTGACCGATGTGAACACCATTGTAATACCGTGACGGTTTGCCGCTTCAATCGATTCGGCATCGCGGATCGACCCACCTGGTTGGATGATGGCTGTAATGCCTGCCGCTGCTGCCGCTTCGACCGTGTCTGCCATTGGGAAGAACGCGTCACTTCCAAGCGCTGCGCCAGTCGCACGTTCACCTGCTTGTTCGAAAGCGATTTTTGCAGCTCCGACGCGGTTCATCTGCCCCGCTCCGATTCCAATCGTCGTCTCATCTTTCGCTACGACAATGGCGTTTGATTTCACGTGTTTGACGACGCGCCATGCGAGTTTCAAATCTTCCCATTCGGATGCTGTCGGGCGACGGTCCGTCACGACTTGGCAAGCTGCATCATCGAGTGTCATGTCGTCCCCATCTTGTACGAGTAATCCTCCAGCGACAGCTGTTAAGCGCATCCCTGTCATTTGACCCATATCCAACGTTAATAGACGAAGATTCTTTTTCTCTTTCAATCGTTCAAGTGCTGCTTCACTAAAGGATGGAGCAATGATGATCTCTAAAAAGATGTTACGAAGGGCATCTGCCGTTTCTACATCGACTTCGCGGTTCAAGGCAACGATCCCACCAAAAATAGAGACCGAGTCAGCCGCATGTGCACGCTCGAACGCCTGAGAAATCGTCCGTCCTACTGCGACACCACATGGGTTCATATGTTTGACGACGACAGCAGCCGGTTCGTTCAATTCGCTGAGTGCTTCAAGCGCCGCGTTCGTATCCTGAATGTTGTTATACGAAAGCTCTTTCCCGTGAAGTTGTGTCGCATTCGCAAGTGTCATCCCATCATACAATGGCGTCTTATAGAACGCTGCTTGTTGGTGCGGGTTTTCTCCATAACGAAGGTCTTGAACTTTTTCATACGTGACCGTCAACTGTTCTGGGAAGGTTTCCCCGATTTGACGCCCTAAATAATCGGCAATCAATGCGTCATAAGCAGCCGTATGACGGAACGCTTTCGTTGCGAGACGTTGACGTGTCTCAAATGATGTACCTCCTCCACGTACCTCATCTGCAACAAGTGTATAGTCACTTGGGTCGACGACGACTGTTACGCTCGCATGGTTTTTCGCAGCCGAACGCAACATGCTCGGTCCACCGATATCGATATTTTCAATCGCTTCTTCATACGTCGTATTTTCTTTTGCGATTGTCTCTTTAAACGGATAAAGATTGACGACCACGTAATCGATTGGTTCGATATCATGGTCTTTCATTTGAGCGACATGTGTATCGAGGTCGCGACGTCCGAGTAATCCGCCGTGAACGAGTGGGTGTAACGTCTTGACACGACCATCTAACATTTCTGGGAACGATGTCACCTCAGAGATGTTTTTGACCGGTAAACCGGCTTGTTGGAGTGCCGACTCGGTCCCTCCTGTCGAGATGAGTTCGATGCCCGCCTCATGTAGGACAGTTGCTAGTTCCACAATTCCTGTTTTATCAGAAACACTTAATAATGCTCTCACTTGAAAACCTCCTGTTGATTCAACACTTGTTGTAATACGCGCGGATACAGTTGATGTTCAATCGCTTGAATACGTCGTGTTGCCTCGGCACGATCGCATCCTTCAATCTCGACTGACGCTTGCGCGATGATCGGACCCGTGTCCATCCCCGCATCCACATAATGAACCGTCACGCCACTCGTCGACACGTTTGCGTCAAGCGCCTGACCAATCGCGTCTTTCCCCGGAAAGGCGGGCAAGAGTGAAGGATGAATGTTTATGATTCGGTTCGGATATGCGGATAGTAACACATTTCCAATCAAGCGCATATACCCTGCCAACACAATATAGTCCACTCGAAGCGAATCGAGAAGGACGAGGATTTCTTCCTCGAACTCCTCTTTAGACGCATACGTTTTCGGTGTGAAGGAAAAACTTGGAATCTCATAACGCTCCGCACGGTCGAGAACCGTCGCTTCTGGCTTGTCCGTGACGAGTAGCACGCATTCCGCTGACAATTGTCCATCGGCAATCGCCTGCCAAATGGCTTCTGCGTTACTCCCCGACCCTGATGCAAAGATGGCAAATCGTTTCATTGGTCCACTCCTGAGATTCGGATTCCTGGACGACTCTCGACTTTCCCGATTCGATGCGCTGTTTCATCGACACGTTCGAGCGCCGCTTCGACCAGTTCCACATCTTCAGGACGTACCGTAATCATATAACCAATGCCCATGTTGAAGACGTTGAACATTTCCTGTTTCGAGATGTTTCCGACTTGTTCGAGCCAGTCAAAGACAGGAAGGCTTGGCCAACTCGATGCATCGAACGTGATCCCGAGTCCTTCCGGTAACATACGAGGGACATTCTCATAGAAGCCACCACCTGTGATGTGTGCCATTCCTTGTACTTTACCTGTCGAAATCGCCGCTTTCGCCGCTTCAGCGTAAATGCGTGTCGGAAGAAGCAACGCGTTCCCAAGTGTTGTATCGAGCATCGCAATTTCATCCGTATAGTGAAAACCTTGCGCTTCGACGATATGACGTACAAGAGAAAAACCATTTGAATGAACCCCTGAAGAAGCAAGCCCTAGAACGACATCTCCATCCTGAATCGTCGAACCGTCGAGTAAGTGCTCTTTCTCAACGACCCCGACCGCAAACCCGGCAATGTCATACTCCCCATCCGGGTACATTCCAGGCATCTCAGCCGTTTCTCCTCCGACGAGGGCACAACCTGCTTGAACACATCCTTCAGCGACCCCGGCGACGATGCGCTCGAGTTTAGCCGGCTCTGCTTTTCCTGTCGCGATATAGTCGAGAAAATAGAGCGGTTCTGCTCCATGAACGAGGCAATCGTTGACGCACATCGCGACGCAATCAATTCCAATCGTGTCATGTTGGTCGAGCGCGAAAGCCAACTTCAGCTTCGTCCCGACCCCATCCGTCCCACTCACGAGAATGGGATGTTTCATGTTCATCGAGCCGAGATCAATCATCGCCCCGAAACTACCGAGTCCTGTCATTACTTCTGGACGCATCGTCCGGGCAACATGACGTTTCATACGGGATACGGCCTCGTACCCTGCTTCTAAATTCACACCCGCTTGTTCATATCGAACGCTCATCGGTTTTCCCCCTTAAGCCTTTGTCTCTGTCACGAGTTCTGCAAGTTCAGTCGGATAAAGTCCCGTGAAGCATGCAGCACACTGCCCGCGTAACGCTCCTTCGAATGGACGATCGATGGCTTCGACCGTTCCATCTAATGTGAGGAACGCTAGTGAATCGGCACCAATCTCTTCTCTAATTTCTTCAATGGATTTGGTTGCCGCAATTAACTCTTCCTTCGTTGATGTATCGATTCCGTAATAGCATGGATGCTTGATTGGCGGTGACGTGATGCGCACATGCACTTCCGTCGCGCCTGCCTCTCGAAGCAAAGTGACGATTCGACGGCTCGTCGTTCCTCGGACGATGGAATCATCGACCATGATGACCCGCTTCCCATTCACGACACCGCGTAACGCCGACAGTTTCATCTTCACGCCGCGCTCCCGTAATTCCTGAGAAGGTTGAATGAATGTCCGTCCGACATAACGGTTCTTAATAAGTCCCATCTCGTATGGGATTCCACTTGCTTCGGCATAACCGATTGCCGCGGAAATACTCGAGTCCGGCACCCCCGTCACGACATCCGCTTCGACCGGTGCTTCTTCGAACATCTTTTTCCCCATGGCTTTACGCGCCGTATGCACGTTGATTCCATCGATGATCGAGTCCGGACGTGAGAAGTAGATGTATTCCATCGAACACATCGCTCGAACTGCCGCTTCACTGAAGCGTTCAGATGTGATGCCTTCATTCGTAATCATGAGTAACTCACCTGGTTCAACATCTCGGACATACGTCGCTCCTACGACGTCAAACGCACATGTCTCTGATGCGAAAACGTACGCACCGTCTTCCGTCTGCCCGAGTGACAAAGGACGTAACCCATGAACGTCGACTCCGACGTACAGGGCATCTTCCGTCAAAAATAAGAAGGCGAATGCTCCAACGAGACGAGCCAAACTATCTGCAATGCGTTCTTTCAATGAATTACCGCGACTCCGCTTAATGAGATGGGCCACGACTTCCGTGTCGGACGTCGTCTGGAAGATCGCACCTTCCGCTTCGAGCATATGTTTCAACTCAGTCGCATTCACAAGGTTTCCGTTATGCGCCATCGCCAAATCACCTGTCAACGATTTGAAATGGAGCGGTTGAACGTTCTCGAGCGTGTTGCCGCCCGCTGTCGAGTAGCGTACGTGACCGATCGCATGATTCCCGGTGAGTGCGTCAAGAGACGTTTCGTCAAATACTTCGGTGACGAGTCCAAGTCCACGTTTCGCGTGGAGACGCTCTCCGTCTGCCGTTACGATTCCCGTTCCTTCTTGGCCACGGTGCTGCAAACTGTGAAGTCCGTAGTAGGCAAGGTGTGACGCTTCGATGTGACCGAACACACCGAAGACGCCACATTCCTCGTTCATGCCTCGGATGTCATATAACATGGAATAGCTCCTTCCCATACACGTTCCAACTCTTGCACATCCATTTCAATCAAGCGATCGCTCGCTCGAACAACAACAGTTGCCGCTTCTGTGACCGTACCGATTGCCGTTCCGTTCGTCATGCTCGCGAATGCCTCTGCTTTTGTTTGGTCGACTGTCACGAGGAAGCGTGACTGGGATTCACTAAATAACGCAGTGACGAGTTCTGTATCGATTGTGACGTCGACACCAAACCCTGTTCCGAAAACAAGTTCTGGTAACGCTGCCGCAAGACCACCTTCTGACACATCGTGTGCCGCCGTGACAAGACCTTCACGAATCGCTTGAAGTAATGCTTTCTGTGTCTGACGCTCTTCCTGAAGGTCGAGTGTCGGCGCATGTCCGCTCACTTTTCCGTCTTGGAGCATTTGAAGGGCACTGCCACCAAATTCTGCTTTTGTCTCTCCGAGTAAGAAGACGACGTCTCCGGCTTGTTTCGCAAACGATGTCGTAATATGCTCTGGCTTCTCAATGAGACCGACCATTCCAACGACCGGTGTCGGATAAATGGCTTGTCCGTTCGATTCGTTGTACAACGATACGTTTCCACCAATGACAGGTGTATCGAGCGTCCGGCACGCTTCCGCCATTCCTTCAACGGCTTGGTCGAGTTGCCAGAACCCTTCCGGTTTATCCGGGCTGCCGAAGTTGAGACAGTCCGTCAAAGCAAGAGGCTCTGCACCACTTGCGACGATGTTACGTGCCGCTTCAGCGACAGCGATTGCCCCACCGACACGCGGGTCGAGATAGACGTATTTCGCGTTACAGTCGGTCGTCATCGCGAGCGACTTCTCCGTCTCACGAATGCGGATGACTGCGGCATCACTGCCCGGTGCGACGACTGTCGATGTTTGAACCATATGGTCGTATTGCTCATACACCCAACGTTTCGAAGCGATACTTGGCATCGCAAGGACGTCTTTCCACGTTGCCATCACATCTTCGACGATTGGTGTAACAGGACTCATGGCTTGGAAAGCTTCGTAGTAGGCTGGTACTTTTGAAGGTTTATGATAGACAGGAGCGTCTTCTGCGAGCGCGTCGACCGGTACTTCGGCTGCAACTTCTCCTTGGTGAACGAGGCGAAGCACTTTCTCTTCGATGACCTCGCCGACTTTGATCGCGTGAAGTCCCCACTTCGTCACGATCGCTTCAATCTCGTCTTCATGTCCAGCTTTGACAACGAGAAGCATCCGCTCTTGTGATTCCGATAGCATCATCTCGTAAGGCGTCATGCCTGTCTCACGTTGCGGGACGAGGTCTAAGTTCATCTCGATCCCCATGCCGGCTTTTGAGGCCATCTCCGCTGAAGAAGATGTCAATCCAGCTGCCCCCATGTCTTGAATCCCGACGAGCGCCGGGTGTTTGATGACTTCGAGACACGCTTCAATCAATAGCTTCTCCATGAACGGGTCTCCGACTTGTACGGCTGGACGCTTTTCGTCCGCGTCTTCCCCGAGTTCTTCAGAGGCAAATGTGGCACCATGGATTCCATCGCGTCCTGTCGTCGCTCCGACATACATGACCGAGTTTCCGACACCTTCTGCGATTCCTTTTTGAATGTCTTCATGACGGATAAAACCGACACACATCGCATTGACGAGTGGATTTCCAGAGTAAGCCGGGTCAAAGGCGACTTCGCCACCGACAGTCGGGATACCGACACAGTTTCCGTAACCGGCAATGCCTGACACGACATGACCGAATAAATGTTTCACACGTGATTCGTTCAAATCTCCGAAACGGAGTGAGTTCAATAATGCAATCGGACGGGCACCCATCGAGAAGATGTCACGGATGATTCCGCCCACCCCAGTCGCCGCCCCTTGATAAGGTTCAATCGCTGACGGGTGGTTATGACTCTCGATTTTAAAGGCGACAGCTTGACCGTCTCCGATATCGACGATTCCCGCCCCTTCTCCTGGTCCTTGTAAGACGTGCTTTCCGGTTGTAGGAAACTTCCGGAGCACAGGTTTCGAGTTTTTGTACGAACAGTGTTCAGACCACATGACCGAGAAGAGACCGATTTCTGTATAGTTTGGTTCCCGGCCAAGCAGTGAGACGACGAGTGCGTATTCGTCGTCCGATAATCCCATCGTGGCATAAATCTTTTCATCGCGGATTTGCGTAGCTGTCGGTTCAGTTGTAAGTAACATGTCGTGCCCCCCATTTTACAATTGACGTGAATAACCGTTTACCGTCTTCCCCACCGAGCAATGCTTCGACCGCACGCTCTGGGTGTGGCATCATGCCGAGTACGTTTCCTGCTTCGTTCGTGATGCCGGCGATATTTTCGACCGATCCGTTCGGGTTCTCTTTATAGGTGAACGCAATCTGACCATTTGCCTTCAATGTCTCGAGTGTCGCCTCGTCACAGTAGTAGTTGCCCTCACCGTGTGCGATTGGCACGCGAATCGTTTCCTGTGCCGCATAGTCACTTGTGAACATCGTCTCGTTATTTTCAACGACGAGTTCGACAGTCTTACACATGAATTTCAAATCACGATTTCGCATCAACACGCCTGGGAGGAGTCCCGCTTCGACAAGTACTTGGAATCCGTTACATACCCCAAGCACCGGACGTCCTTCTTCTGCGAAACGTTTTACCTCCGCCATAATCGGTGAAAATTGGGCGATTGACCCGCAACGCAAGTAATCTCCATATGAGAAGCCACCTGGTAAGAGCACCCCATCGAACCCTTCAAGTGAGGTTTCTGTATGGAACACGTATTCCGCTTCTTCCCCGAGCACGTCTTTTACCGCGTGATACATGTCGAGGTCACAGTTTGATCCTGGAAAGACGATGACCGCGAACTTCATGCAAGTACCCCCATCTCGATTTCATAATTCTCAATAACCGTGTTGACGAGTAATTTCTCACACATCTCTTTGACCATGCCTTCTGTCGTTTCGTCAGCGACCTGAAGCTCGATGACTTTCCCGATGCGGACCGATTCAATTCCAGCGAATCCAAGATGCTCAAGTCCGCCTTTCACAGCTACTCCTTGTGGGTCGAGTACACTTTCACGTAATGTCACATACACGTTTACTTTTTTCATTGTCCATTTCCCCCTATGCGTGTTAACAATTGTCCATACGTCTCAGTCAAAGAACCTAAATCGCGACGGAATACGTCCTTATCCAACTTTTGTTTCGTCTCTTTGTCCCACAGTCGGCACGTGTCTGGTGAAATCTCATCCGCTAAGATGATGGTTCCGTCCACTTTCCCGAATTCTAGTTTGAAATCAATCACGTCAATGCCATGTTGACCGAAGAAATCGAGTAATACATCGTTTACCCAAAGGCCAAGTTGTCGCAATGTTTCGACTTCTTTATGTGTAGCGACTTGCAACAAACGGATATGGTCTTCTGTGAGGAGTGGATCCCCAAGAGCATCATCCTTATAGTAGAACTCGACAATCGGTGCAAGGAGCGGTGTCCCTTCTTCCCAACCGAGTCGTTTCGCCAGGCTTCCAGCCGCTACGTTTCGGACTACCACTTCTAACGGAATGATGTCGACACGGCGTACCAACTGTTCTCGCTCTGAGATTCGTTTGATAAAGTGCGTCGGAATCTTGTTGTCATGCATCAATTCGAACAGCTGTGTCGTGATGGCGTTGTTCAGGATCCCCTTCCCATCTATTGACTCTTTCTTCTCTCCATTGAATGCTGTCGCATCATCTTTGTAATACACGCGAAGCACACCCGCTTCTTCTGTCTCAAATAACGCTTTCGCCTTGCCTTCATAAATTGCTTTCATCTGAACCGTCCCCCTTAAAAGTGAGAGGGGCATATCGCCCCTCAACGATTACAAACCACAGCGTTCAAAAATTGTATCGACACGGCGTACGTGATAACGCGGATCGAACAATTCATCGAGCTCTTCACTCGTAAAGAGTGCGCCCATTTCTTTGTCCTCTTCAATCAATGTTCGGAACATCGTCTCTTCTTCCCACGCTTGCATCGCCTTCGGTTGAACCGCGTCATATGCAGCTTCACGCGACCAGCCTTTCTCGATGAGACCGAGTAGAATACGTTGCGAGAAGATAATCCCAAACGTACGGTCCATGTTGCGACGCATGTTATCTGGGAAGACCGTCAAGTTCTTCACGATATTGCCGAAGCGATTCAACATATAGTTGAGAAGAATCGTCGCATCCGGAATAATGATGCGTTCTGCTGACGAGTGCGAGATGTCACGTTCATGCCAAAGCGGAACGTTTTCGTAAGCCGTCATCATATGACCGCGAATGACACGCGCAAGACCCGTCATGTTTTCAGAACCGATTGGGTTTCGTTTATGCGGCATCGCCGACGATCCTTTTTGCCCTTTTGCGAAGAACTCTTCCACTTCACGTGTCTCTGTCTTTTGAAGACCGCGAATCTCGGTAGCCATCTTTTCAATCGATGTCGCGATCAATGCGAGCGTCGACATATACTCGGCATGACGGTCACGTTGGAGCGTCTGTGTCGAGATCGGTGCGGCTTGGATGCCGAGCTTGTCACACACATATGACTCGATGAACGGGTCGATATTCGCAAACGTCCCGACGGCTCCACTCATTTTCCCAAACTCAATCGTTTCGCGTGCTGCCATGAAGCGTTTCTTGTTTCGCTTCATTTCTTCATACCAGAGGGCGAGCTTCAAACCGAACGTTGTCGGCTCTGCGTGCACACCGTGTGTCCGTCCCATCATGATGTCATATTTATGTGCTTTCGCTTTTTCTGCAAGAATGCCGATGAAGCGATCTAAATCGGCTTCTAAGATGTCATTTGCTTGCTTGATTAAGTACGAGAGCGCCGTATCGACGACATCCGTCGACGTCAATCCGTAGTGTACCCATTTCTTCTCTTCCCCGAGTGTCTCTGAGACCGCACGCGTGAACGCAATCACATCGTGACGCGTCTCTTGTTCAATTTCTAAAATACGATCAACATCAAACGATGCTTTGTCCCAAAGGACTTGTACATCTTCTTTCGGGATAATCCCAAGTTCACTCCAAGCCTCACACGCGTAAAGCTCAACTTTTAACCAAGCCTCGAACTTATTTTGATCAGTCCAAATGTTCGCCATCTCTGGGCGGGTGTAACGTGAAATCATAAAACGGTCTCCTTCCAAATTGCCAGTTGTTCGATGGTATGAAGTGCATCCTCGACCGTGTCACCGAGAACATTCAAGTGTCCCATCTTGCGACCCGTCTTCGCTTCATCTTTTCCATACAGATGTAGTTTAACATTCGATGGCAATGCTTTGATATTGAGTCGTTGCATATGTTCGCCTAGAAGATTGACCATGACGACCGGAGTGGTCAGTGTCGTTCGTCCGAGACGCATCCCAGTCACGGCTCGAATGTGTTGTTCAAATTGTGAGGTCTCACATGCATCAATTGTGTAATGTCCAGAATTATGTGGACGTGGTGCGAGTTCGTTTACGTAAAGGCGACCATCTGGCATGACAAACAACTCGACAGCGAGTGTTCCCATCAACCCGATGTGGTCTGCGAGTTGAAGTGCGAGATGTCTCGCATCTTCTTGAATCTCATCAGCCACACGAGCTGGTACGATGGATAGATGTAGAATGTTGTTATGATGAATATTTTCACTGATTGGGAACGTCGACGTTTCTTCTTCTCCACGTGTCACAATGACCGAGATTTCTTTTTCAAACGGCAACCAAGCTTCAGCGACATATTCTTGTTCCGTGAACTGTTCAATGAATGCCTGAACATCCTGTTCCGTCCGAATGACTGTCTGCCCTTTTCCGTCATAGCCGAAGCGACACGTTTTGACGACAAATGGCAACCCAAGCTTCTCTTTCGCTTCCCGAACATCTCGAACAGTACGGACTGAAACATAAGGTGCGACTCGTAGTCCCGCAGATTCAATCATTTGTTTTTCTAAGATGCGATGTTGCGTCGCTTTCAATACATCCATTCCTTGTGGACATTTTTCTTCAATCGCAGCAATCATCTCTGTGTCGATATTCTCAAATTCGTATGTCACGATGTCAGAACGGTCGGCGAGTTTCTTTGCGGCGTCGACATCATCAAATGAGGCAACAATTGAATCTGCCACTTGAGCAGTCGGTGCATGTGGGTTTGGATCGAGACAAAGTGTCGTATACCCCATTGCACTCGCACTAAGAGACATCATCCGTCCAAGTTGTCCTCCACCTAAAATTCCGATTCTCATCAGACCAACTCCTCCGTTCCTCGCATCGCCATCTCTTGTTTCTTCTCCCGAAATGCATCAAGTCGATTTGTAATGTCTGTGGAGTGAATGCTAAGAATTTGAGCAGCAAGTAATCCTGCATTTGTCGCTCCCGCTTTACCAATCGCAACAGTTGCTACTGGAACTCCTGCAGGCATCTGAACAATCGAGAGTAGCGAATCCATTCCATTGAGAGCTTTAGACTGAACTGGAACACCGATGACAGGAAGTGTCGTTTTCGCAGCTACCATTCCAGGGAGGTGGGCTGCTCCACCAGCACCCGCAATGATTACTTGAATACCTTTGCCTCGTGCCTCTTCAGCATATTCGAACATAAGGTCTGGTGTACGGTGAGCTGATACGACTTGTTTTTCATATGGAATCTGTAACTCATCTAACATGTCACATGTATGTTTCATCGTCTCCCAGTCAGATGAACTACCCATGATTACTCCAACTACTACGTTCATTCCAAATGTCCCCCTTACAAAAAGAAATCCCTAAACCGAGCAATCAGTTTAGGGTATAGGCATGACAAATACACGTCAGCTACACCCCATAGTCTGATCAGAATCGGTGATCAGGTAGAAACTTGCAAGCCATTTCCTTGCGATTATATGGAGCACTATTTATTTTTCCTATCTCACACGCCTATCGTACCTTGTTCTTTGAAAACATGTCAATAAACTGCGAACATTTTAATTGTCTGAATATTTATCGTTCGCTTTTTGGGTATAAGAAGAATCTTCTCTGTATATCCTGTGTTCTATTATAAAAGGGGGAGTTAGATGAGTTACATATCGAGTCTTCGGGAAGTGATTGGCAACCGTCCGATCATCAGCGTCGGAGCGACCATTTTGGTCATCAACCAAAAAAAAGAGGTACTGATGCAATTCCAATCGGATACTCTTGACTGGGGTTTACCAGGAGGATCGATGGAGCTCGGAGAAACGTTGGAAGAAGTCGCTGCACGAGAATTAAAAGAAGAAACTGGACTTTTCGCTAAGAAATTTGAATTCATTCAAGTCTTTTCCGGACCGGATGGTTACTTTAAATATCCGAACGGCGATGAAACATACGGTGTCATCCATTTATATCAGGCAAAAGGAGTACATGGAGAGCTTCTGATGGAAGACGGTGAAAGCCTGGCTCTTGAATACTTTAGTAAAGAGAACCTTCCTAAAAAGATAGAGAAACGCGCTCAAACTTTATTGGATGCGCTTGGAGACCGATGCTTTGAACGCAAGCATTCATTTTAAGATATAAAAAAGCCGTCACACAGATAGTGTGACGGCTTGGCATTAGGATTCTTTAGAGACGCATTCAAATAAAATCGATTGATGGGAATGGACAGGTTCATCTTTGGCTCCCGTTTGCTCAAAGACGGGCTTTTCAATGCGGCGTATAGGACGATAACCCATTTCATTGATCCGATCTAAACATTCGCTGACCGTTTCATTTGGTTCGACATATACTTTGATCTTCTTAGCCATTTCTTACGTCCTCTCTTCCACTAGACTAAATCGATGATAAGAAAAAACGGCGGCCCTTGAGCGAATGCTCCAGAACCACCGTTTGCCTGGCAACGTCCTATCCTCACAGGGGGAGATCCCCCAACTACTTTCGGCGCTGAGACGCTTAACTTCCGTGTTCGGCATGGGAAC
>NZ_JACSKL010000016.1:0-43848 GCF_018617585.1 Exiguobacterium sp. s129 | reverse complement strand
GATATAGCTCTTAAATTGACGAAGCTTGCGCTTCATTCAAAAATTGTAAAACTTATTTTTGCCTCATCGTTCAGTTTTCAAAGTTCGTCTGCCGCTCTTGGCGACTCTTAAAATAATACAAGTCATCGACACAGTTGTCAACCACTTTTTTTATTTCTTTCCGCTGCCATCAGCGGCAACGTTTATTACTTTACCGCACACCTTTAATTAACGCAAGGGTTTTTTATAAAGTTTTTTTAAAAAAGTTTTTTCGTTAGAGTTTACCCTTTATTCAACGGCTTGTTTGCCAGCGTTCATCCGGAAAAATAAAAAAAGAGAAACTGAATTGCACCTACGTACAAACCAGCTTCTCTACTATTATTTACTGTTGATGACGCATTGTAGGGAAAAGAAGAACGTCGCGGATTGATGGTGCGTTCGTCAATAACATGACAAGACGGTCAATCCCGATTCCAAGTCCACCTGTTGGTGGCATACCGTACTCAAGCGCCTCAAGGAAATCGTTATCGAGTTCATGCGCCTCGTCGTTACCTGCCTCTTTTTCAAGCAATTGTGCTTCGAAACGCTCACGTTGATCGATTGGATCGTTCAACTCCGTGAAGGCATTCGCGTGTTCACGACGAACGATGAACAATTCAAAACGATCTGTGAAGCGTGGATCCGTTTCGTTTTTCTTCGCTAACGGCGACACTTCAACTGGGTGTCCTGTCACGAATGTTGGTTGAAGCAATGTCTCTTCGACCTTTTGCTCAAAGAACTCGTTGACGATATGACCGAACGTCATATGGTCCTGAACTTCCACACCATGCTCTTTCGCAAGGGCACGTGCTTCTTCGTCGGACATTTGTTGCCAAAAGTCTACACCTGTCTCTTCTTTAACAAGGTCGACCATGTGTGCACGTTTCCAACCGATGCCAAGGTGAATTGTATCTTCACCATATTGTACATCTGTTGTACCGAGTACTTCTTTCGCTACGTGCGCAACCAATTCTTCCGTCAAATCCATGATGTCGTTGTAATCCGCATACGCCTCATACAATTCAATCATTGTGAATTCAGGGTTGTGGCGTGTCGAGATTCCTTCGTTACGGAATACACGTCCGATTTCATAAACGCGCTCGAGTCCGCCAACGATTAGACGTTTCAAGTGAAGTTCGATGGCAATACGCATATAAAGTTCCATATCCAACGCATTATGATGCGTTAAGAACGGACGCGCCGCTGCTCCACCCGCAATCGTGTGTAACATCGGTGTTTCCACTTCTAAATATCCTTTTTGATTTAAGAAGTTGCGAATCTCAGAAATGATGCGGCTACGCAAAATGAATGTCTGGCGTGAATCTTGGTTTGTGATCAAATCAAGATAACGTTGGCGATAGCGCTGTTCCACATCTTTCAATCCATGATATTTGTCCGGAAGCGGGCGAAGTGCTTTCGTCAAGAGCTCAAACTCTTCCACATGAATCGAGAGTTCACCTACATTTGTTTTAAAGAGCTTTCCTTTGACACCAACGATATCACCGAGGTCTGATGATTTGAACAAGTCAAACGGCTCATCCCCGACATCGTTTTTACGAACGTAAATTTGAATCTGGCCTGTCACATCTTGAATGTGGGCAAAAAACACTTTCCCTTTCCCGCGTTTCGTCATGATGCGACCCGCTAGCGTGACTTCTACGTCCTGCTCTGCTAAAGCCTCTTTTTCAATTGATTCATACTGCTCATGTAATTCACCTGCGTGTGCAGAACGATCAAAGCGTTGACCGAACGGGTCGAGACCGCGTTCGCGCATATCGGTCATCTTCTCAAAACGAACCTGCATTTGATCATTCATTTCTAACTCGTGGCTCACTATTCCATTCACTCCTCTATCCATATTGGGTTTATCCCTAACAAAAAACTGTCGACCCGATGGCCAACAGCACAGCCGAAGCCGTTCATTCGTTGTGGTGCACTTTTTCGCCAAACAAGCTTACCATAAATTAGTTCTTTTCTCTAGTTCACACTTCTGACAGTTGTCGCTCGAGTTGATCAACAAATCCATACAGGACCGCTGCGAAAGCCTCACGCGATTCCGTTTCATTGATTTGTTTGCGAATCGGACCACTGCCCTTTAATCCTTTCAAATACCAAGCCGCATGTTGACGCATTTCACGAACGGCCGTCAGCTCACCTTTAATTGCGCTCAATCGGTCGAGGTGCAACATGCAAATATCAATTTTTTCACGAGCTGCTGGTTCCGGTGGAAGTTCTCCTGTTTCGAGGTACTGAACCGTCTGATAGAGCATCCACGGGTTTCCAAGTGCAGCGCGCCCGATCATGACGGCATCCACACCATATTGGTCAATGACACGCTTCGCGTCTTGTGGTGTGGCAATGTCCCCGTTCCCGATAATCGGTACGGTCGCGACTTTCTTCGCTTCACCGATCCAATCCCAGTTCGCAGTTCCTTCATATTGTTGGGCTCGCGTACGTCCATGAATGGCAATGGCTGCCGCTCCACCTGTCTGAGCCGCTTTGACATTGTCCAAAATAAAGATGTGATCATCGTCCCAACCAAGGCGCATTTTCACCGTGACCGGTTTTTCGACTACATTCGTGACGGCATTGACCATCTCATACACTTTATCTGGATCAAGTAACCACTTTGCACCTGCGTCACATTTCGTTACTTTCGGCACAGGACAACCCATGTTGATATCAATGATGTCGGCATTCGTATTTTGATCGACGTACTGCGCCGCTTTGACGAGTGTATCTTTAGAACCACCAAAAATCTGCAAGCTGAGCGGTTTTTCTCGTTCATCGACATATAGCATGCGCATCGTCCGCGCGTTCTCCAGCAAAATCCCTTTATCACTGACCATTTCAGCACAGACGAGTCCCGCCCCGAATTCTTTTGCAATCAATCGGAATGCCGGGTTGGTCACGCCAGCCATCGGTGCAAGGACTGCACGGTTTTTAATATCTATATTTCCAATCTTAAAGCCTGTCAAGACAACACATCCTTCATTTCACCAAATTCGTTAGCAACTGTAACCGAACGACATCTTGGCGGTCTGCCATCGGTAAATCTGCTAGCCATGATGCGACCGTTCGTCCGCGGACGATGAGTTCTGGCGCAATCTCAGCTAACGGAGCGAGCACAAACGCACGTTCCTGCATCCGCGGATGTGGTACCGTCAAGTGTTCTGATTGTATATCTTCCCCATTATAATAGAGGATGTCAAGGTCGATGGTGCGCGGACCGTTCTTAAAGAGACGCTCTCGACCTAACTGCCGTTCAATTTGTTGAAGGGTGTCTAATAAGTCCGTTACAGATTGATGCGTCTCCACTTCGACCACCATATTATAAAATGATGGTTGATTGGTATAACCGACAGGGGCTGTCTCATAAACCGATGATTGTTTCGTGACCGTAACACCCATTTTTCCCATTTCATCAATCGCGTCAGACAATTGTGCGGCCCGCTCCCCGATGTTTGCTCCTAATGCGATAAAAATCATGACGTGCGTCTCCTTGTCATCTCGATCGCCACCGAGTCGTAATGTCCTGGGATTGGTGGGTCCGGCTTGATTACTTTTACTGTCACGCTTTGAATCAAATCATGATGTGCCAAAATGGCCGTCGTGATGCGTTCTCCGAGTGTTTCGAGTAAATTGACCGGTTCCCCCGTTACAATGTCTTCTGTGACTTGATATAATCCCGCGTAGCTGACTCCATCCTGTAAATCATCTGACTTCCCAGCAGGTGCAAGGTCCAATTCACACATTAAATCCACGTGAAACCGTTGACCGAGACGGTTCTCCTCTTCAAATACACCATGGTATCCATAGAAGCGCATACCGTTCACAAAAATCTTATCCATGTCCGTTCCCCCTCATCATCGCATCCATCATCTTCGCTGCACGCATATTCTCTTTCACGTCATGGACGCGTACCCAATCGCACCCTTTCATGATGCCTAAACACGTCGTCGCAATCGTTCCTTCCACGCGTTCTTCGGTTGGTAAATCGAGCGTTTGGCCGATAAACGATTTACGGGACGTACCCAGTAACACCGGATAGCCAAGACGCGTGATCACATCGAGGTGATTCATGAGCTCTAGATTTTGCGCCACGTCTTTTGCGAAACCGATTCCTGGGTCTAGCCAAATATGCTCATCTTTCACACCCGCTGCATGAGCAATCTCAATCGATTCCTGCAAATCTCTCACCACATCCTCAATAAAATGATGATAGTCTCGATTCTCTCGGTTATGCATCAAAATGATGGGGACGTCATATTCAAAGGCGACACGCGCCATCGACTGATCTCCCCACTTCGAGCCCCACACGTCATTGATGATTGTCGCACCCGCTTCTAATGCCGCTCTCGCAACAGCAGGTTTATACGTATCAATCGAGATCGGCACATCTATTTCTTGTACCAATCGTTCGATGATCGGGACGACACGTTCAATTTCTTCTTCTGCAGAAACAAGCGTCGCTCCAGGTCGCGTCGATTCACCACCGACATCAATCGCATCCGCACCTTCTCGTACGAGTTCCTTTGCATGACGTACGGCTTCTTCGACCGCTGTATACCGTCCTCCGTCTGAAAATGAGTCCGGGGTCACGTTTAAAATACCCATGATCTTTGTCATGTTTCAGCCTCCTATCCAAGTGAACGAACGAGCTCCGCCCACACTTCGTTAAATCGTTCTCCGTCTTTCCCGGGGTATCTCAGATTTCTATAATGCGTCACCGGAGCGACTTGCTGAATCGAGTTCGTCATCCAAATCTCTTTCGCTGCGGTTAATTCATCAAATGTCACCGATTGCTCCACTACAGGAAAGCAATCGATCACCCACTGTCGCGTCACGCCCGCGAGTGCTCCGCTCGAAAGTGGTGTCGTATACAACACATCATCAGACCCGACCCAAAAGATGTTCGACACGAGTCCTTCCACCACATAGCCCTGTTCGTCCGCAAACAATCCTTCAGCATCCTGGTCTTGCAAGGTGCGTTTTCCGAGGATATTGTTCATGTAATGATGCGACTTCAATCGAAAAGCCGCTTCAGGACGACTTCTTGGGAAAGGGATTGGTTCGACTCGTTTCTCCTGTGGCACAACTTCCGAGGAGAGCGGTTTGGCAATCAACGTGACGTTCGGTTTTTCATATCGTCCGGCATACAGACCGAGCGGCGCGACTCCTGCCGATACATTCAATCGGATATACAAGTCAGGAGCTTCATTTTGACGACACAATTGCTGAATCGCCGTCTCGATTTCTTCCTTCGTGTACGGAAAATCGATCCACAGCTCATCTACACTCTTCATCAATCGTTCCCAATGCGCATCGAACAAGAACGGAATGAAATCATATGTTCGAAACGTCTCGAATAGACCCATCCCGTATAAGAATCCATGGTCCTCGACAGGAATCCATGCATCCTCTCGCTCAACAAGGTCCCCGTTATGCCAATACCACATGGCGGTACTCCTCGATAAAGTTTCGAATCATCTCTTTTCCATGCTCGGTCAAAATCGCTTCAGGGTGATACTGAACCCCTTCAATCGGGAGCGTCCGATGCCGGAGTGCCATGATTTCTTTCGTTTCTGTTTCTGCTGTGACCATCAAACATTCCGGTAAGGTAGAACGTTCCACAGATAACGAGTGATAACGGGTCACGACCGTCTGCTGAGGAATATCTTTGAAAATCGACTTACCGTCATGTTGAATCTTCGACGTTTTCCCATGCATCAGCCGTTCCGCATGAACGACGTCTCCTCCGAACGCTTGTGCAATCGCTTGATGACCGAGACACACACCTAAAATCGGAATGCGACCTGCGAACGTTTGAATCGCCTCGACGCTAATCCCGGCTTCATTCGGTGTACAAGGTCCAGGGGAAATGACCAGGTAGCTCGGAGCAAGTTTCTCAATGTCTTGGATCGTCACTTCATCGTTTCGATAAACGACCAGTTCTTCACCAAGTTCTCCAAAATACTGCACTAAGTTGTATGTGAATGAGTCATAGTTATCGATTAGTACAATCATGTCGTCTCCTCCGTCATTTGCTTCGCCGCCCATAGCGCCTTCGCTTTGGACAGAGATTCTTCATATTCTGAGACCGGATCCGAATCGATGACGATGCCCGCTCCCGCTTGAACGTATGCAATCCCATCTTTCACGACCATCGTTCGAATGGTGATGTTGAAGACGAGATCATCGTCCCAACTTAACCATCCATATGACCCGGTGTATAATCCCCGGCGAACTGGTTCAAGTTCTTCGATAATTTCCATCGTCCGAATTTTCGGTGCACCGGTAATCGTACCACCAGGGAACATCGCTGCTAGCGCCTCCGCTCCTGATACTTCATCACGAATCGTACCCCGTACGTTCGAGACGATATGCTGAACATGTGAATACTTTTCAATCACCATCAATTCGTCCACATGAACACTACCGTATGCTGCGACTTTCCCGAGGTCGTTCCGTTCCAAGTCGACGAGCATGACGTGTTCCGCTCGCTCCTTCTCATTTTCAAGTAGCGTGTTCGCCAATTCCAAGTCCTCAACATCGTCTTTTCCACGTGGACGCGTACCCGCGATCGGTCGCGTCGAAATGTCAGACCCGTGTTTTTCAAGCAATAGTTCCGGTGAAGCGGAGACCATTGTCAGTGCGTCATCCACAAAGTATCCCATGTACGGAGATGGATTCATTTGACGAAGCGTATCGTAAACACGACGTGGGTCGGCTCGTAACGGTTCGGATTGACGAACACTCAAATTCACTTGGAACACGTCGCCTTCCACGATATAAGACTGAATTCGTTTGACCGCCTCCACAAATTCGTCCTGAGACATGGAGCGCGAACGCTCGACAGGCAATTGTTCAGTCGGTTTGAATGCGTAGTGTGATTCGACGTTCCACATGGCCGCTAAGCGATCCGCTTTACGTTCGGCATTGCCTTCTGCTGTGACCATCAAATAGAGAGTCGAACTCTCTTCGTCGAACACAGCCACTTCATCAAACAACAGAAACGAGACGTCCGGCGTCGCTAAATCATCTTCTGCCTGGCTAGGGAGTCGCTCAATCGTTCGAGAAACGTCATAGCTGACATAACCAATCATGCCACCGAAGAAGGGAGGTGCCCCTTCCGGACGCTCAGCTTCAAATCGTTTCCGCACTTCACTAACCATCTCGAGCGGTTTCCCATACATCGTTTCAGTCGTTTCCCCTATTTGTAAGAGACCGACACCGTCTTTTACATGGAAGCGACCGAACGGTTCGATTCCCGCAATCGTATACCGTCCTGCCCTTCCACTTTCTAGCCATGCGTGGTACGGCTGGTCTGCTGTCAACGTCATGTATGCCTCATACATCTTTTCTTTCGTCATCCGCTTCGTTCTGAACGCTGTCGATCTCACTTGTCATTCCTCCGTCTATTCATTCATGCCTTTTATTGTACACAAGAAAAGGCAGCAACCGAAAGAGAATGTCTCTCGATTACTGCCTGAAATGTTATACGCGACTCTCGTTTGATTCTTCATCAAATTGATAAAGCGGTGTGCTCAAGTAACGTTCTCCGTTTGACGGGATAATCGCCAATACGTTTTTCCCTTTACCGAGACGTTTCGCCGTATCAAGTGCCGCTGCAATGGCAGCCCCTGAAGAAATCCCACCGAGGACACCGTTCGTGCGTGCCGCTTGGCGCGCGTATTCAAACGCCTGGTCTGTCGTGATTTGAAGGACACCCTCATAAATCTCAGTATCCAGAATGGATGGGACAAAGCCGGCACCAATTCCTTGAATCTTATGAGGTCCCGGCTTACCACCAGACAAGACTGGGGAATCAACCGGTTCAACCGCCAAAATTTTCACGTCTGGATATTTCGCTTTCACGACTTTTCCTGCTCCGGTGATCGTACCACCTGTACCGACTCCCGCGATGAGAGCATCCACCGAAAGTCCTGACTCTTCGAACGCCTCGACAATTTCAGGTCCCGTCGTCATCTCATGCACGTTCGGGTTCGCTGCGTTGTTGAATTGTTGCGGAAGGAAGTAGCCGTTTTTCTCAGCTTCTTCAGTAGCACGACGAATCGCTCCACCCATTCCTTCTGGCCCTGGCGTCAAGATCAACTCGGCTCCATATCCACGAAGAAGGTTACGACGCTCCATACTCATCGTTTCAGGCATGACAAGAATGGCTTTATATCCTTTCGCGGCACTGACCATCGCTAAACCGATTCCTGTGTTCCCGCTCGTCGGCTCGATGATGGTATCACCCGGCTTCAAGATTCCGTCTTTTTCTGCCGCTTCGATCATGGCGAGAGCAATCCGGTCTTTGACACTTGACCCTGGGTTCATATATTCAAGCTTCAGATACACATCGGCATCTTCTGGTCCAGTCATTCCGTTCAATTTCACAATCGGAGTCTTTCCAATCAAGTCTGTCACTGAGTTTACGATTCGCATTACATTTCCTCCTTCATAATTCCGACTATTCCGATATTGTTATCATACCCTATCGAATTGAAAATATGCAATTTGGAACGTTGCTTACGATTGCGCTTGTTCTTTCATCGTTTCCAACTGTTCAGCCGAGAAATGATACTTTTCACCACAGAAATGGCAAACTGCTTCGGCTCCACCGTCTTCTTCGATCATTTGGCGAATCTCTTCTTTTCCAAGACCGATAATGGCGCTTTCCATTCGTTCACGACTGCATGTGCAATTGAACTGAATTGGGTTCGTATCGAGGACATCAAGGCTATCGCCGAGAAGTAATTGCAGCATTTCTTCTGGTGTTTTTTCTTCACCGATTAAAACAGATACCGGTGGGAACGTCTGCAGTGCTTTTTCAAGCGCTTGTACCGTCTCTTCGGAGGCGTTCGGCAGCAACTGAACGATGACACCACCTGCAGCAAGAATCGATTCATCTTCTGGTAAGACGAGAACACCCGCTCCGACGACTGATGGTACTTGTTCAGATGTTGCGAAGTAGTATGTGAAGTCTTCACTGATTTCACCTGTTTGAATCTCTGAAGAACCACCGACATAATCTTTCAAGCCTAAGTCTTTAATGACAGAGACCGTTCCTTTTCCGACCGCTTCGCCGACTTTCAACTTCGTCAATCCCTGCTCGTTGACGAACGTCCCGCCATCGACACGAGGGTAAGATACGTATCCACGGACATCTCCTGCTGTATCTGCGTCTACGATGATTTTCCCGATTGGACCATCACCTTCCACTTTAAGTGTGACGCGTGCCGCACCTTTTTGCATGGCTCCGATCATCGAACCGATTGTCATCGTCCGTCCGAGGGCCGCTGAGGCAACCGGTGTCGTCTGATGACGAAGTTGTGTTTCGTATACTGTTTTTGTCGTACGGGCTGCAAATGCACGCACCTCTCCATTAAAGCCGAGGGCCCGAACGAGATAATCGTCTTTCATTTGATCGAGTAATACTTGTTGTTCTGAATGAATCATATGAGTTAACTCCTTTAGTTTACTTTTGATTGCGCTCGTAAATGAGGCGGAGGCCTTCGAGTGTCAGGAACGAATCCACATGGTCAATCGTTTCTGCATGTTCACTGATCAATCGTGCCAATCCTCCAGTCGCAATGACGGTCGCTTCACCAACTTCACGCTTCATCCGATTCACGATGCCATCCACTTGGGCGACATAGCCATAATACGTCCCCGATTGCATCGCTTGAATCGTATTTTTCCCGATAACCGTTGGTGGTGTTGCCAGTTCAATCCGTGGTAATTTCGCAGCACGTTGATAAAGTGCTTCCACTGAAATCATGATCCCTGGTGAGATGATGCCGCCATGGTAGCGACGTTTCTCATCGATGTAACAATACGTGGTTGCCGTTCCAAAATCAACAATTATGAGCGGACCGTCATACTTGGCGATTCCTGCCACCGCGTTGACAATTCGGTCGGCCCCGACTTCGCGGGGATTCTCGACGTGAATGTCTAATCCTGTCTTCACACCTGGGCCGACAACGATTGGACGTACATTGAAGTATCGTTGTGACATTTGTTCAAGTGGGAAAATAACAGGAGGTACGACAGAGGACAAAATGACACCGTCGACTTGATCGAACGAGACGTTCGAATGGTCAAAGAGCGATTTCACTAACATGCCATACTCATCCGTCGTTTTCGTCCGGTCCGTTGAAATTCGCCAATGGTGTACGAGATTGTCTCCATCGTACATCCCTAGAACAATATTTGTATTTCCAACATCAATCACTAAAATCATGATATAGTTCCTCACTTTGTTGTCAATTGCAGTTCGCTCGAATTATAACACGAAAAAAGACGAATGCCTCGTCAAGGGCATTCGTCTCATTCATTAACGTGATTCGTTATTCGGACGTTCCGTTGGGGTCGCCTCTGGCTTATCGCCTTCAGGTACGACATCCGGTTGGCTGTCTTGAACAACTTCAGGTCGATCGACGATTTGTCCGTGTTGTACGGCCGCATCATCTTTCTTCGCTGCGTCGTCCGAGTCCGTCGATGCATCCACGTCTTCTTCCGGCTCATGCGGGAGATATTCGCGTGTCTTGATCAAGTGACGAATCTGTTTCGAGTCGAGCGTTTCCACATCAAGCAATGTCTTCGCTACGAGTTCGAGGTCTTCGCGACGTTCTGTCAAAATCTGCTTCGCTTTCGCGTAACAGCGGTTGATGATTTCGCGAATCTCTAAATCGATCTCTTGAGCGATCGCATCCGAGTAGTTCTGCTCTGTCTGGAAGTCACGGCCAAGGAAGACTTGTCCGCCATGGTTTGAACCGAGCTGGAGCGGTCCGAGCTTATCACTCATCCCGTAATCCATGACCATCTTACGCGCAATCCCTGTCGCGCGTTGGAAGTCGTTGCTCGCTCCTGTTGACACTTCACCAAAGATGACATCTTCGGCGACGCGTCCACCAAGAAGTCCAACAATCTTATCTTCGAGTTCAGGTTTTGTCATGAAGTAACGATCTTCTTTCGGAAGCATGACGACGTATCCTCCAGCGTTACCGCGTGGGACAATCGTCACTTTGTGTACTTCATCCGCATTCTCAAGCTCGAGACCGATGATTGTGTGACCCGCTTCGTGATAAGCGACAATGTTACGTTCTTTTTCAGAAATGATTCGGCTCTTCTTCGAAGGTCCTGCAATGACACGGTCAATTGCTTCTTCGACATCGACAACCGATACTGCCGTACGGTTTGAACGTGCTGCAACGAGTGCTGCTTCGTTCAAGAGGTTTTCCAAGTCAGCCCCAGAGAAACCAGGTGTACGTTGTGCGATTGACTTCAAGTCTACAGTTGAGTCAAGTGGCTTGTTGCGTGCATGGACTTTCAACACTTCTTCGCGCCCTTTTACATCTGGACGATCGACCGTGATTTGACGGTCAAAACGACCTGGACGAAGGAGGGCAGGGTCGAGAATATCCGGACGGTTTGTCGCCGCAACCATGATAATCCCTTCATTGTCACTGAATCCATCCATTTCAACGAGCAATTGGTTCAATGTTTGTTCACGTTCATCGTGACCACCGCCGAGACCGGCACCACGTTGGCGTCCGACCGCATCGATTTCATCGATGAAGATGATACATGGAGCATTCTTTTTCGCGTTTTCGAACAAGTCACGGACACGTGACGCACCGACCCCGACGAACATCTCAACGAAGTCAGAACCTGAGATCGAGAAGAATGGTACTCCGGCTTCTCCGGCTACTGCACGGGCCAAAAGTGTTTTACCTGTCCCTGGAGGACCAACGAGTAAGACCCCTTTCGGAATACGCGCACCGAGTTTCGAGAACTTACGAGGGTCTTTCAAGAATTCAACAACTTCGATGAGTTCTTGTTTCTCTTCGTCTGCTCCGGCCACGTCTTTGAATGTGACGCGACGTTTTTCTTGGTCGTATAGTTTCGCCTTCGATTTCCCGAAGTTCATCACACGACCACCACCGCCACCACCTTGCGCCTGGTTCAACAAGAAGAAGAACAAGATGAAGATGATAATGAACGGTAAAATCGCGAAGACGATGCTGAACCAGCTACTGTTCGATTCAGCCTCCTCGATTTGAATATCCGTATTCGCTCGAAGCTGCGTTAATACATCTGCATATTCAGCTTCGTTCGCTGGAATGTTTGTTTCGTAACGCTGGTCGTCATCTCCTGTAAGGTCGCCTGTAATCGAGATAGCCCCCGGGATTTCTTGTACGGTTGCCGTCTCAATCCGATCATCTTCCACATATTCTAGGAATTTCGAATACGAGAGCGTTTCACTCTGACTATTCGGATTCTGCAAATATTGAAGGAACAAGATCAAGGCTAGGAAAATCACACCAAAAACCAATGTGTTTTTCACTGCACGATTCATTCTCTGCCTCCTATTCCGAGAAACGATGTTCTCGCCCATTCAGTATATGCCTATACTTTGGGGATTTCTTTTATCTTACCACGTCACATTTTCAAAAGAAAAACGTTAGCCCCCGTAAACGCTCGGTTTGAGCACACCGACGTAAGGAAGGTTACGATATTTCTCTTCATAATCGAGACCGTAACCGACAACGAATTCGTGTGGAATCACGAAACCGCTATAGTCTGCTGATAAACCATTTTTGCGTCCTGTCGGTTTGTCGAGAAGCGTGACAATCTTCACAGACTTCGCTTTACGGTATTTAAGAAGATCGACGAGATAGCCAAGCGTCAATCCACTATCAATAATATCTTCTACAATCAAGATGTCGCGTCCTTCTACAGATGTATTTAAATCTTTCTCGATTTTTACTTCACCTGTTGAAGAAGTACCTCCGTGATACGTCGACACGTCCATGAAATCCATTTCTAAATGGATATCCATTTCTTTGACGAGGTCAGACATAAATGGCATCGCGCCTTTCAATACACACACGAGAAGCGGAAACTCTTCTTTATAGTCTTCGCTAAGCGTTCCAGCCAGCTCTTTCACCTTTTCTTGAATCTCTTCACGTGAGATTAAAATTTTCTCCATATCGTTCATTAATGACATCTTGAAATCCTCCTCTTTCTGTTTCGACACAATCATCATTTTACCATTAATCGTAGGCAAATCGCATCCGACTTGTCTAGAAATTCTGAAACTCGTACCCCGACAATCGCGAGAATTCGTCCTGAGGCGTCCTCAAGCAGGGGTAGCGTCGGGCGAACCATCCGTTCAATCTTTTCATCTATCAGGATACGGGACACTTTCTTTGTCCCCACGGCCAATCGCATTCGGTCACCTGGTGCACTTGTCCGAATCGTAAGCGGATAAGTGATCTCATGTAACGGAATGCCCTCTCTCCCCTCCTCGACGGATAAAGAGATGGTTCGGTCTCCGAATTCAACAACGGTCGGCAACGAATCAATTTGAATGGGGTGAAGTGAATTTGGCGCAGAACGCTGTACAAGATTCAGTACCCTATTCTGCTTCGTCATGAACCACTCGCCTGTCAGATGATAGGTTCCTGTATCCTTTTGACTCTGGAGTAGCTTCTCCACCGCCTCGTTCACATTCACCTCGTAACGAGAGGACAGCAATCGACCGACCGTATACCGTTCAAGGAATGATAAGCGCTCGAAATTCTCGAGTTTCACATGAAACGCTTTCATTTCAAGTTCGACATATGCCTCCACCCATTGTTCGCACGATCGATACCTGCTATCCCAATCAGCACGGGCCACTTTTGCCGCTTCGCTGACTTCTCTCACAATCGATGGCCGCATCTGTTTCAGTCGTGGCACGATCTCGTGGCGAATTTGATTCCTTAAGTAAGTACGTTCTTGGTTCGTTGCGTCTTCGCGCCACTCTAATTCATTCTGTCGTGCATACTCGATCAGTTGAGCTTTCGACTCATATAACAACGGACGGATGAGCCTCCCGTTTCCAAATTGCCGGCTTTCGGGAATCCCTTTTACTTCGACCACGTTTCGATGTAGCTGAATGAGCACTGTTTCTAACTCGTCATCCGCATGATGCGCCGTGGCCAATGTGTCGTATCCATATTTGTTCATGACGTCTTCAAAAAATCGATAGCGGGCTTCACGATAGCGGGCTTGTGATCCTCCATCTTGAAAGCAGAGATGCGTTCCATGAAACGGAATATGGTAGGTTGCCGCGACGTGGGCGACGAACATATACTCTTCGTCTGAAGCTTCTCGTACGCCATGATGGACATGCGCCACCGCCACATTCCAGCCCTCTTTGACGAGACGATCCAATAGGACAATGGAATCCACCCCACCAGACACTGCGACGAGCACTTTTTTCATGAATTCCCTCCTTGGTATAACAAAAGAAGCCATCTCGATTGAGATGGCTTCTTTTCGCTTAGGCTAAGTGACCCGTACGGGATTCGAACCCGTGTTACCGCCGTGAAAGGGCGGTGTCTTAACCGCTTGACCAACGGGCCTAAATAAAATGGTAGCGGCGGAGGGAGTCGAACCCACGACCTCACGGGTATGAACCGTACGCTCTAGCCAGCTGAGCTACACCGCCATGTTATTGTTGTGTCCTAAGCACATTTTCTATAATAACCAGTCACCATTCGAGTGTCAATTCTTTTTTGAAATTTTTTTAATAAAAAAAATCGTGCATAGTGTCATCTTCATCACTATACACGATTTCATTACGTTTTTACATCATGCTTCTGATACAACTTGACGATATTTTTTCTTCCATGCGATTCGGAAGTATGCCCACAGTAATGCAAAACATCCAGCAGCCACAAATACTAAATACGTTGTCGCCGTCTGCAAATACTGTGCACCGTCAGCTGACAAGATTTCTTTATATCCGGCAACCGTATACGTCATTGGAAGGAGCGCATTGAACGGTTGCAACGCTCGTGGAATCAACTCGAGCGGGAACGTTCCAGCAGAAGTCGTCAATTGCAAGATTAACAAGACGATTGCTACAAAACGTCCCGGGTTCCCGAGTGTGGTGACGAGTAACTGCACAATAAAGAGGAATGTGATGCTCGTCAACCAACTGAATCCAAAGAACTTCAATGGTTCGCTTACTTCAAGTCCTAACAGCTGCACCATCGCCACGTCTAAAATGAGCGCTTGAAGGAATCCGACAACCATGAGAACACCAGACTTCGACAATACCCATGATAGACTACGTTTCGGACGTCCAGCTGGATCGTACAATGGATAGACGATCGATAAGAGAAGTGCCCCGACAAAGAGTCCGAGTGACATGAAGTATGGAGCGAACCCTGTACCATAGTTCGGTACCTCGTGAATCGAGTTATCAACGAGTGACACTGGTCCTGCCATCATCTCGACATTTTCATCGTTCAATCCGATGTCTGCATCTTTTGCACCTTTGACTAGAGCGTCACGAAGTTCATCGCTACCTGATGCGAGATCTGTCATTCCATCTGCGAGTTCTCCGCTACCATCTGAAAGTTCTCGTCCGCCGTCCGCGAGCTGATTCGCGCCGTCCGTCAACTTGCTTGTTCCTGCCCCGGCAGCCTTCGCGCCATCAGCAAGTTCACGACTACCTTCTTGAAGTTTTTGTCCACCGTCCGCTAATTGAGTAGCACCATTCGCCAACTCACTCGTTCCCGAACTTGCGCTTTTCGCACCATCGGCAAGCTTCACACTACCTTCAGACAACTGTCCAGTCGCGGCTACGAGTTTTTCACTGCCTGCCGTAAGTTCAGTTGTCCCGTCTTGAAGTTGTGTTGCACCTTGATTAAGTTTTGAACTCGCTGACACGAGTTCTTGTGAACGGTCGGCTGCAGTTTGTGTTCCTTGTTCGATTTGACTCGAACCACTTGCTAACGCCTGAGCACCTTCCGCTAACTTCGTTTGACCCGTGTTCAATTCAGAAAGTCCTGACGAAAGTTGTCCTGCTCCTGTTTCTGCTTGGGCAAGACCCGCCGCCAATGAGGTCTGTCCCTCTTTCACTTGCGTCGCCCCTGCAGCTAATTGATCAAACCCAGCCGCTGTCGCTTGTTTTCCTTCAGTGAGTTGGGCTGCGATGGTTTGAAGCATTTCAGGTGACGCAGATTGACCGGACTCAGCAAGTGCCGTTAATTGTCCAATCAACTCATCCTGTTTCGCCGTCAATTCGGATTTCATTTGTCCGATTCCATTGACCACTTCAGTTTGACCCGCGATGAGAGCAGTGTTCCCTTCTTTCGCTTTCGTCAATGCACCTGCTAGTTGGTTTGCGCCGTCATTCAGTGCAGACGCCCCTTCTTTTGAACGCTCGATGCCAGCAGCAAGGTCTTGAACGCCTTGATTCAACGTTTTCGCACCCGTGTGAAGCTCATCTAATTTGGACGCGAATGCCCCTGTTCCTTCGACGAGCTGGCTCGTTCCGTCTTGTAAGGCGGATGCGCCATCATTCACGCGGTGTACCCCGTCTGACAAAGCAGTTGACCCGTCGTACACTTGCTGACTTCCATCCGCGAGTACCGATGAACCTTCTGCCAACTGAGTCACACCATCGTTTAACTGGCTTGCACCGTTAGCGAGTTCACGCTGTTTCGAGGCGAGTAGTTTCGTCCCGTCCGCGAGTTCAGATGAACCATCGGACAACTGAGCGATTCCGTCATTTAACTCACTTGCACCATCTGCAAGTTCGCGTTGTTTTGTGGCGAGAAGTTCTGTTCCATCCGCCAATTTGACGGCACCATCTTTCGCTGACGTAGAACCGTCGGCAAGTTTTGTCGCACCATCCGCGGCTTCACCAAGTCCGTCCGCCACGTCATTTAATCCATCTTTCAATGCACTGACGTACTGTTTCGATACCTCGGTCGAAAGCTCTGCTTTCACTTGCTCCATTGCGGAGCCACCGATTTGTGCGGCTAAGAAGTTATACGATTCATTCGCAATGTACTTCAATTCAAGTTGCTCTGGATTTTCATCTAGAGCGGTCGTCGCCTTCTCCGAAAAGTCTTCTGGAATCTCGATTGCCATGTAATAATCATGGTCTTTCAATCCAGATTCTGCTTCCTTCTTTGTCGTCTCGACAAACTCAAAGGCTTCCGAATCTAACAACTTATCAATCAGATCGTTCCCGATTTCAAGTGACTCCCCTTTAAATGATGCCCCTTTGTCTTCGTTGACGATGGCGACCGGTAAATCTTTCATCTGTCCATACGGATCCCAGAAAGCCCACAAAAACATACCGGCATACATTAACGGTACGAGTGCGACTGCGAGAATCGGAACCAACACACGTGGGTTCTTAAAGATACTCCGCCACTCCGCCGTCCATAGTTTCCATCCATTCATTTTTTCTCTCCACCTTCACTTATAAAACATAACTATTTTTTTCATGTTCCCTATTTTGCTCTCTTCCTCGAAAAAAATCAACTATATTTAGTTATTTTTTATAAATTTTTTAAAACAAAAAAAGTCGTGAACAAAAATGTTCACGACTTGTCTTGTTACAAGACCTATATGGTTACGAGTAGAAGCTAATTGGTATCAAAGGATTACCCGCGTTTGGCTCCACGTCCACCGCGTTTCGAATCTGTTTGACGTTTCAACGTCGAAAGACGCTCGTCGCTGTCTTTCAAGAATTTGCTCATCAACGTATCGAATGTTTCTGGTTCACGACGTTGTTCACCACGACGACCGCCGCCACGTGGGCCGCCGCCACCGCGTGGGCCGCCGCCACCGCGCGGACCACCTTGACCTGGGCCACCTGGGCGTGGGCCACGAGAGAAACGCTCACCGGCTGGACGCTCTGGACGTTCAGGGCGTTCACTTACAGGACGATCGACTGCTTTCTTGATGGATAACCCGATTTTCCCATCATTTTCGACGTTCAACACTTTTACCGTGACTTCTTGACCGACTGTCAACACTTCGTTAATGTCTTTGACGTAAGAGTCCGCCACTTCACTGATGTGTACTAATCCTGTCTTGCCGTTTGGGAGCTCGACGAACGCTCCGAAATGCGTAATCCCTGTAACCTTACCTTGTACCTTGCTTCCTACTTCAATTGACATAAAATAATGTACTCCTTTTTTGATTGATTCTTTTCAATTATACGAGTCGTTTCCCTAGCGGTCAACGAACCGACTTATTCCTCTGGGGAGAAGTAGAAAATAATCTCTCCATCTTTGGAGAAGAGGAGCTCGTTTCGCGCTAAGTTCGCGATATAATCCTCATCCTGCAAACGTTCCACTTGTTCCTTCAACTCATCTTGCTCGGCTTTCTGCTCTTGCAACTCCACTTTCGCTTGTGCGTAAGCTTGTTGTTGGTCCGATACATAGCCTACCTTTGAAAAGTAACTCTGTCCAATCAATACCATAACGAATAAAAATAGGAGTGAGGCTGCCGCCAAACGACGTCGAAGATGAACTCTTCGGCGATGTGTGTCTTTTTCCAGCTGTTCTCTACGCTCATCTAGCGCTCGAATGCGCCGTTGTCGATCCATCGGATTACGTCCGTTCATCGCCTCATCCCCCTCCTCTTAATACATTAAGTATACTTTTTTTTACGAGTCGATACTACCGTCCATCTTCTCTTCTTTAAGTAAACGATACATTTCTTTCGCATCTTCTTTGCGCGCATGTTCCGCAATTGAGTCAATGACGACCGTGACGAGCTTGTTTCCGAATCGAATTTGCAGCTCGTCTCCGACTTTAACATCGGTACTCGCCTTCGCCACTTGCCCATTTAGCTGAATCCGCCCTTGATCTGCCACTTCTTTTGCGAGCGTGCGTCGCTTGATCAAGCGGGATACTTTCAAAAATTTATCTAATCTCATAACCCTTTCTCCTTTGCCTCGTTCCAAAGAGCATCCATCTGTTCGAGCGTCATCTGCTGAAGATCACCATTCGCTTCTATATACTCGAATCGACGTTTGAACTTTCGGTTCGTCTGTTCTAACGCTTGCTCGGCATTTAGCCCAACGTATCGCGCGATGTTGACGATGGAGAATAATACATCGCCAAGTTCTGATTCGTCACTCAACTCTTCACGCCACTCGTGCAGTTCTTCTTCCAATTTTTCGAAAGCGCCCGACACGTCATCCCATTCGAATCCGATTTGGCCGGCTTTCTTTTGAAGTTGTTCAGCACGCATCAATGAAGGTTGGTCGACGAGTACACCATCGAGTTGCGATTGTTTCTTTTCCCCTTTTTCCGCTTGTTTAATCGTATTCCAATTTTTTACCACATCAGAGGCATCTTCGACGGTGACATCTCCGAAGACGTGCGGATGACGGCGGACCATCTTTTCACTGATTGCCCCGATGACATCACGAATATCGAAATATCCTTCGTCTGCACCGATTTGGGCATGTAACATGACTTGAAGCAACACGTCGCCGAGTTCTTCGATGATGGCATCGTCATCTTCTGCGTTGATGGCTTCAATGAGTTCATACGCTTCTTCTAATAAATACTTCCGAAGCGACTCATGCGTTTGTTTGCGATCCCACGGGCAACCGTCCGGTCCACGAAGTGTGGCGATGATTTGTTTGAGCGTTGCAAAGTCTTTTGCCAAATAAGCTTCATCCGCGAGTGGCGGAACATAGAGGGTCGTCAAGTTGTTCACTTCCGCCATGCGGTCCATCTCGAACAACGGAATGTGTTCGATTCGTTCTTGTGTGGTACCCGCAGCTGTCACAAGTGTAACAGGGTGCTCATCCGGATAACGTTCCATCAGTTGCACTTTTACGTCTCCCGCTACAAATCCATCGTACACTTGGCCAATCAACACATGTTGCGTCACCTGCAGGCGTTCAAGGTCGAGCGCCGTCGCATCCAACAACTGAAAGCCGTTGATTGGATCGATTTGCAAAGCTTGGAACATCGCATCTAAGAAGCTTTGCCCGCCGAGTACGTGAAGGTTCGCTCCACGTTCCACTAAAAGCTCGACAGTTCGCTCGGCGACGAACGGGTGACCGGGTACAGCATACGTGATAGCCATCTCTTCACTTTTGTTCATCAACGTCTCGACAATTTGATCGTACACCTCTTCAAACGTATCACTCGATTCATAAATCGAATCAAATGACTCGAATGCGAGCCCTTCTGACTCTAACTCACGTACGACAGGGTGTTCTTTCGTCCGTAACCAGACGAGCGGTTGCTGCTTCAAATGACGGTACACCCCGAGTGGCAATTGATTCAGCTCACCAGATCCAAGACCGACCACCGTGATTGTATAACCCATACTAGTTCTCCTTTTTTTCGAGCACATCGAGGAGGCGACCACCGAACGGGATGAACTCCCATTCCGCAAGTGATAGCATTCGCGTGCTCCATAATCTCCATATATAAAGGACGGCTCCGCTACATACCATCCCGATTAACCATCCGAAGGTTGCGATTCGCGAATCGACCCACATCTGACCAACCCAGTTTAACACGGCAACGAGTAATAACATGGGCACCAGCGCTTTCGATAGCGATTTGTAATGCTTCGACCGAAACGACCCGAGTGGAATCGAACGGTCGAGCGCCCGAAAGTTATAGAACGCCATCGCCAAAAAGCCGAGTGAGGTACCGATGGCCGCCCCTTCAATCCCATAGAAGGGGACAAGCCCCACGTTTACGACACCTTTTGCCAAAATCGCGACAATCATACTGCGAGCCGCAATCCATTCACGGTCGATTGCTTGAAGGCAAGTCATGCTTGCAATCGCTAACGATGCCGCAAACGTACTCGTTGCCAATAACACGAGCGCCCGCGTACCTGACCCATCTTCAAACAAGGCAACGTTTAAGAAAAACATCACCCCCATCAATCCGACGGTCGCAGCACCCGCAATGGCTGTTGTCACCCGAATCATCGAACGGAGCCCTTGTGTCGTTTTTTGCAGATGTCCCGCTCGATAGTGTCGGACGAGTGTTGGGACGTTGGCCATACCGATGGTCGTTGCGAACAGGATTGCAAATTGGACAAGTGGGTATCCCCGGTCGAACACGCCTTTGCTCACTTTCGCCTCGTACGTCCCCCCCATTAAATTGACGATTGTAAAGGAGTCGACGAGTTGCATCCATAAGATTCCAAGCGAGGCAAATCCGACCGCGAGCCCTGTCGTCAACAATAGACGCAATCCATGTTGAAACGTGACACGTCGTACTTTTACGATTCGTAGGCCGCGCGCCTGATAGATTAAAAAGGCAATCGCCACAACCCCACCGACAAGCGTCGCACCATACGCGTATTGACTTAGCGTGTATGCATCTTTTCCAAGACGCACGCCAATCCATAATAGCGAAAGCATGACCGTCACACGTACAAAATTCTCTAACACTTGCGACCATGCGCTCGGTCGTAAATCATCCCTCGATTGAAAGGCACCACGTAACACGGCGGACGCCGGCATGAGTAAGTAACTCAAACTGATTACGCGAAGCGCCGGGGCCAACTGTTCATCCCCGAGCCACATTGCGAGTGTCGGGGCGAAGATCCACATCGTGACAACAAGCGTGATAGAAAGAAGAAGCAACGCATAAAAACTGCCCCATAACACTTCTAACTTCTGGTTCGATCCCTTTGCGCCGACTCCTATTTTCGCAATGACTACCGGCATCGCATAAATTCCGAGCGATGCGACAATCGCAGCGAACGGATAGACGGTTTGATAAGCATAGAGTCCAAAGTCACCCGCCAAATTTTGATACGGGACGCGATATGCGAAGCTGATCAGTTTAGAGACATAACCGGCAAGGGCGAACAGGACGACACCTTGCGCAAACTTACTTGGCGACCGCATCGCCCACCAACCGCTTCGTCAGTTCTTCTAATACAGTATCGGCATCATTCAAGAGCTCTGTGAGTGGCATTCGACCACTGAGTGACAATTTCAAGGCTCCGTCTTCTTGACCGATTCCTAGTTTACGACCGAGCGGCATCGTCCATTCCATAAAGGATGGTACATCGAGGGCTGTCGTCGAATCTTTCGATAAGACAATTTCAATCCGTCCAGGCGTTTGTTTGATTCGGCTCACTTTCGCCAGTTCTCCGTAAATCCGTAGACGTGTCAGCTGAATGAGAAGGGCGACTGGTTCTGGGAATTCCCCAAATCGCTCAATCAATTCGTCTTGTAAGGCGAACAATGCGTTTGGTGTATCGACGTATTTGAAACGCTTATACATCTCAATCTTCAGCTCACTATCCGACAAATAGTCGTCCGGGATGTATGCATCCGCTTGGAAGGCGATTTCTGGCTTGAAGACGACTTGTTTCGCTTGTCCACGCATTCGGTCTTTCCGTTCCTCAATCGCTTCGGAGAGCATTTGAGAATACAGGTCGAAGCCGACTGAATCGATGAATCCAGATTGTTGTGCACCTAGCAAGTTACCAGCACCTCGAATCGACAAGTCGCGCATCGCGATCTTAAAGCCGCTTCCGAGTTCGGTGAATTCTTTAATGGCTTGAAGACGACTTTCTGCTACTTCGGTCAAGCGCTTATCTTTTCGATACGTGAAGTAAGCATACGCAATTCGATTCGAACGTCCAACTCGACCACGAAGTTGATACAGTTGGGAAAGTCCCATTTTGTCAGCATCATGGACAATGAGTGTATTGACGTTTGGAATGTCGATTCCCGTCTCGATAATCGTCGTCGAGACTAAAATATCCGCCTCCCCTTCGAGGAAACTGATTAACTGGCTCTCGAGTTCGCTCTCGGTCATGCGACCGTGCGCCGTCGCGATACGCGCTTCAGGCAACAGGGCCCGAATCTCTTCCGCTTTCCGCTCGATGCCTTCGACACGGTTGTAGAGGAAGAACGCCTGTCCTCCACGCGCAAGTTCACGCTCTAACGCTTCACGTAAGACGATGCCGTCATATTCCATGACATATGTCTGAACCGGGTAGCGGTTCTCTGGCGGTGTTTCTAACACAGATAAGTCGCGGATTCCAATCATCGACATATGAAGCGTTCGTGGAATCGGTGTGGCCGTCAACGTGAGTACGTCGATGTTCGTCTTCAATTGCTTCAAACGTTCTTTATGTTTGACGCCGAATCGTTGCTCTTCGTCGATGATGACGAGACCGAGGTTCGCGAACGTCACGTCTTTTGACAACACTCGGTGTGTCCCGACGACGATATCAATCGTCCCTTCCTTCAAGCCCTTCTTCGTCGCAGCCATCTCACTCTTTGAGCGGAAACGACTCATGACAGAAACGTTAATCGGAAATTCACTGAATCGCTCGAGCATCGTTTCATAATGTTGTTGGGCGAGGACGGTCGTCGGGACGAGAAATGCGACTTGTTTTCCAGCGAGCACCGCCTTGAATGCCGCTCGGATTGCCACTTCCGTTTTCCCATAGCCAACATCCCCACATAAAAGTCGATCCATCGGACGTGAACGTTCCATGTCTGCTTTAATCTCAGCAATTGAGCGGACCTGGTCCTCTGTCTCCGCATAAGGGAAGGAGGATTCAAATTGCCCCATCTCTTCATCATCCGGTGGAAACGCAAATCCGACCGAAGCTTCTCGTGCCGCATATAATTTAATGAGCTCATCTGCGATATCTTCAACCGACTTGGCGACTTTCGATTTAACTTTCTTCCACTCGGTGCCTCCGAGTTTATAAATCTTCGGTTCTTTCCCTTCGGCGCCGACATATTTTTGAACGAGATCAATTTGATCGACCGGCACATAGAGCGCATCATCACCGGCATACACGAGATGGAGATAGTCCTGATGAATCCCTCCGACCTCGATGGTTTTAATGCCTAAATACTTCCCAATCCCATGATGCACATGGACGACATAGTCGTTCGGCTTCAACTCTTGATAACTCTTAATCCGTTCTGCGTTCGTTAAGTTTTTCGTCTGACGCTTGCGCTTCGTCACACGTTTAAACAATTCCTCTTCTGATACGACGACGAGGCGACTCGTCGACAATTCAAATCCACCTTCGATTTGACCGATGATGACGGATACGCGTCTCGGTTCTAATTCTCCATCGACATTCGTGAACGTTGAATGAATGCCGTAGTCCGAAAGGAGCGCTTCAATCTTGTCCGCGCGTGACTTATCCCCCGCAAGCACGACAATGCGTTGATCCCCTTGTTGCCAGCGTTCCACTTCTTGCTTTAACAGGTGCATCTGCCCATGAAATGCGGGGAGTGGACGACAGCTCAAATGTACCGTCGCGGTTTCCGGAATCCCTGAGCGACGAGATGGAAGTAGCGAGAATGCCACTTGTTTCAAGTCACGAAACACTTTGTGCATCGGGACAGCAAGCGTGTAATTGCTGACCGCCTCTCCTTTTTCGATGAGTGAAGAGAACCATTCCGCCTCTTCCCGCTCCTGTACGTCCGCGGCATCATCGATTCGTGCCACTTCATCTAAAATGAGTACAGCGTCTTTGCCTACGTAGTCTAAGAGCGTGGACGTATAAAGGAGTGGCGAATACTTTCCAACTTTATCTGGGAAATCACCACGCTCTAAACGCTCGATGTCCGTTACTACTCCTTCCTCAAGCGCTTGACGAATCACTTCGTTCTCAATCAACTCGACGGTCCGGTCATATTGTTTCCGGAGTGAACGCCCGGCTTGTTTCAACTGATCGTCAGTAGCGATGAACTCGGTGGCAGGTGTGATGCACACTTCCCCTACCACACCGAGCGAACGTTGCGTCTCGGCATCGAACGTGAAAATGGAATCGATTTCGGTATCAAATAAATCAATCCGATACGGACGCGCTTCCGTAAGCGGGTAGACATCCAAAATACTGCCTCGTACTGAAAACTCGCCTGGCGTCGTCACGGTCGCTGTTCGTTCATACCCCATACCTGTCAATTGCTTCGCAAAGTCTGCCAACTCAAGATCACTTCCCGGCTTTAGCATGACACGACTATGTTGCCACGCTTCCGGGCTCGGCATATAGCGTCGTAATCCACCGAGCGGCACGACAACGACGCCTCCTGTTTGGTCAAGGAGACGAGTACGGGCATCGATTCGAGCGGCCAACAGCTCAGGACTAGACGTCAGCGACAGTTCAGCGGCCAGCGTCTCATCAATCGGATAAAGCAATGTTTTTTCCGGTCCGATGAGTGATTCGAGTTGATCGAACATTTTTTGTGCTTGATACATGTTATGCGTCACGACGACGAGACGTCTCGATGACGATTTCACAAGTCCTGCGAGGACGAGAGCTTTCGCGCTTGTCGTCAGTCCCGTCACCAATTGACGGTCTACTTTTTGTAGCCGCTCACGAATCACGTTCGTCTCCGGGAGCGCCACCATAAATCTCTCTAAAGCATTCATTTGTTTTCCTCCAACTCATACGACAAAAAAGGGTGCTATGACCCTTTAGTTGTATCGATTCATCAGCGCTAGCCAATCTGTATCTACGAAATCAGTGGCTGCGGTTACGGCGTTGTCGAGTGTTTCGTTCAACTCAGGCAAGTCCTCTTTCCGATAGTTCATCAACACCCAGTCGACGACTTTGATCGGGTGAGGAGGACGTCCAATCCCAAGTTTCAATCGCTTGAATTCTGCGGTCCCTAAGTGCTGAATGAGCGATTTGATTCCGTTATGACCACCCGCACTCCCTTTCGGACGGAAGCGCAGTTTTCCCGGCACCATATCCAAATCGTCATAGATGACAAGTAAATCGTCAATCTCAATCTTATAATAATCTAAAATTGGACGGACGGCTTCACCCGATAAGTTCATATACGTAAGGGGTTTAACAAGTACAACGCGTTCACCATTGATTCTTCCCGTTCCCATAAGGGCATTAAACTTCGCTTCATTCAGCGAGATCCCATGCTTTTCAGCGAGGCGATCAATTGCCAAAAAACCGATGTTATGTCGGGTCATCTCAAACTTTTTCCCAGGGTTTCCAAGACCGACGATGCATTTCATATCATTTCCTCCTGAACAAAAAAGCCCAAAGGCGAATGCCTCCGGGCCTCGTTTTTTAATCGAATAGGGTACTGACCGATTTGTGCTCGTGGACACGCATGATCGCTTCCCCAAGCAAATGGGCAACCGACATCTGCTTGATCTTGCTCGAGCATGGACGACCCGTCAAATCGATTGTATTTAAAACAACCAATTCTTTGATCGATGAATTGTCGATACGCTCCATCGCTGGACCAGAAAGGACTGGGTGCGTACAAGACGCATACACTTCTTTCGCGCCAGCTTGGACAATTGCATCCGCTGCAAGCGTGATCGTTCCTGCTGTATCGATGATATCATCAATCAAAATTGCTGTTTTCCCTTCAACGCTTCCGACAATGTTCATCACTTCAGCGACGTTCGCTTTCGGACGACGCTTATCAATGATGGCAATCGGAGCTTTCAAACGTTCTGCCAATTTACGTGCACGTGTCACGCCACCGTGGTCTGGAGAGACAACCACGATATCCTTCGCTTGAAACTCTTCTGTTTCAAAGTACGTCGAGATGAGCGGCACACCGAGTAATTGATCAACCGGAATATTGAAGAATCCTTGGATTTGCGCTGCATGCAAGTCCATTGTGATGACGCGTGTCGCACCTGCTACCGTCAGAAGGTCAGCGACAAGTTTCGCCGTGATCGGCTCACGCGAACGCGCTTTACGGTCTTGACGTGCATACCCGTAATACGGCATCACGATGTTGATCGTACGGACAGAAGCACGTTTGAGTGCATCAATCATGACGAGCAATTCCATGAGCGTTTCGTTTACAGGTGAGCTTGTTGATTGGATGACATACACATCATCTCCACGAACACTTTCCTCGATGTTGATATAGAGTTCACCGTCGCTGAAACGTTTGACTTGGCAATCACTGAGCGGGACACCAATTTCTTTCGCGATTTCTTCAGCAAGCGGGCGGTTCGAGTTTAAGCTAAATAGACGAATTTCTCGTTCGTATACAGTAGACATGTTTAGGGTTCTCCTCCATCGTTTTCCATAGTGATTGGCAGCAAGTTATCGTTTTGTGTAACCTTCTTTATTTGTTTGGCGTTCACGCGCAATCGCGAGCGCCTCTTCCGGTACGTCATTTGTAATTGTCGAACCGGCTGCGACAATCGCACCTTTTCCGACTTTTACCGGGGCAATCAAGTTGACGTTACAGCCGACGAACGCATCGTCTTCTACCACTGTCTCGAACTTGTTTTTGCCGTCATAGTTGACCGTGATTGATCCACAACCTAAGTTGACACGTTCGCCAATTGACGCATCCCCGATGTAGCTCAAGTGCGAAGCTTTCGCACCGTCACCAAACGACGATTTTTTAATCTCGACGAAGTTTCCGACGCGTGTGTTCGCACCAAGTACAGCTTGTTGGCGCAAGTGAGCGAACGGTCCGACCTGAGCCGCTTCACCGATTTTGCTATCTGTCACGACAGACTGACGCACGACTGCATGATCTTCAATCACACTGTTGCGGATATCTGAGTTCGGTCCGATGACACATTCCGAACCAATTGTCGTCTTCCCAAGGATGACCGTACCCGGATAGATGATTGTATCCGAACCAATCACCACATCTGGAGAAATATACGTCGATGCCGGGTCCATGAACGTGACACCTTCACGCATAAGACGTTCGTTCGTGCGTTTGCGCATGATCGCTTCCGCCTGTGACAAGGCAACGCGGTCATTGACCCCGATTGTCTCATCAAACGTTGGCGCTGTATGTGCTGCGACGACTTCGCCAGCTTCTTTTGCAATCGAGATGACGTCAGGCAAGTAGTATTCGCCTTGCGCGTTATTGTTTCCGACTTGTTTGAGCGCGTCGAACAATAACTCGTTATCGAACACGTACGTTCCCGTATTGATTTCATTGATGGCAAGTTCTGTCTCAGAAGCATCTTTATGCTCAACGACTTTCGTCACGTTCCCATCTTCACCACGAACGACACGACCGTATCCTGTCGCATCATCTGCAATCGCAGTCAACACAGTAACTTTCGCTTGTTGCGCTTCGTGATGAGCGAGAAGGGCTTCCAACGTTTCTGCCGTTAGTAACGGTGTATCTCCGCAGACGACAAGTGTCGCCCCTGCTTTACCCGCAAGCTCTGCTTCCGCCATTTGAACAGCATGCCCTGTTCCAAGTTGTTCTTCTTGGACCGCATATTCCACTCGTGTGCCGAGCGTATCTTGTACCGCTTCCGCCCCATGGCCAACGATTACGATTTGACGACTGACACCGATTTGGTCTAACTGGTCGACAACGTGCTCGACCATCGGTTTTCCTAGAACCGGATGAAGTACTTTATAAAGCTTCGACTTCATTCGCGTCCCTTTTCCTGCTGCCAAAATGACTGCAAAACGCTCCATTCTTCATTCGCTCCTATCTCACAACAGCTGTGATTGGTCTGTATAGTTCGGCTTTTCTGCAACTAAATCCTATTTACACCGTTTCTACTATATCGAAACCATGCCTTCGTTTCAATAGTTGTACCGTTCCTTAACCAATGAAACGCAAAAAAACAGCGGTAGGTAACCTAACCGCTGTTTGCTGTCATTCATTCGTGCCGTACGACACGTGCTGAGGGTCCAGTACATCCACTTCCATATTGGAATAGGTTTCCAATACAGCCGCTTCAACTTTTTGTCGCATTTCCCCGTTAATCGGATGCGCGATGTCCCGAAAAATACCTTCTGGTGTCCGTTTGCTCGGCATGGCGACAAATAGACCGCTACTTCCTTCGATGATTCGAAGGTCATGTACAACGAATTCATGGTCAAGTGTGATTGAGGCCAACGCTTTCATTCTGCCTTCTGTCGCGACTTTGCGAATTTTTACGTCTGTGATCTGCATGTTTCGCATCCCCTTTTTCATCGTTGTCTATGCCATGGTGTGGTCTTCTGTAAGGTTCAGTTGGTTTCGAACGAACGTTATGACTCGATATTGATAACTCTATACCCTCTAATCATAAATCGAAATCAAAATTTTGCCAATCATTTTAGGAACTGTTCCACATTCCCCCGTGAAATGGTGACAAGACCTTCATCTGGGTCGACGTTCGTCAATTTCATCAAGCTGACGTATTCGCTGACCATCTTCTTCTCGGCGCCCTCTGCTTCCATCAAGACACCAACACCCGCAAGGTTTGCTTCGAATTCATTCAAGAGACTCATCATCCCTCGAATCGTTCCCCCCGCTTTCATAAAGTCATCGATCAAGAGCACGTTCGCCCCACGTGGCAGGCTACGACGTGCGAGCGCCATTGTGCGAATCGCCTTCGAAGAACCTGATACATAATTGATACTGACCGTCGATCCTTCTGTTACACGACTATCTGAACGAACGATGACGAATGGTACACCTAATTGTTCTGCGACAGCATAAGCAAGGGGGATCCCTTTCGTCGCAATCGTCATGACCACGTCGACTTTACGATCGGCGAATACAGACGCAAAGACTTGTCCCATCGGTTTCACCTGACTCGGATTGCCTAGTACATCTGTGAGGTAGAGATAGCCTCCTGGTAAAAGCCGCTCAGGTTTTGATAATTGCTCACAGAGCGTATCAATCATCTCAAGCGATTTTTCCTTACTCCAGCCTGGGATAAACATCACACCACCCGCTGCACCAGGAACGGTCACAAGCTTTCCGATCCCATCATGAGATAACATCTCACTCACGATGACAAGATCTTCACTGATCGACGACTTTGCGGCTTTATAGCGACTTGAAAACATCGACAACGAGACAAGCTGATGAGGATGGTCAAGCAAATAACGGGTCATATCGACGAGACGACCACTTCTACGAATTTTCATACGGATTCTCCTTCACATCTTCAATAATAAACGAATGTTCTATTGAGAATATATCACTTTCATTCGTTTTTGTTCAATGTCTTTTGCCGAGAATCCGAACGACGAACACTTCTGGGCAAAATCCTTTTAGACCATTATAGATGCGATGCGCCTTTTGCTCATGCTCAATGAGCGCAAAGACAGTCGGTCCACTACCGCTCATGAGAACACCTTCTGCCCCACAATGCCGCATCGTTTCTTTGATTTGTTTCACTTCCGGATGAAGCTTTAGCGTCACACTCTCGAGCGAGTTTCCAAGATTTTCGCAAATCCCATGAAAATCTTTTTGACGAATCGCTTCCACCATCGCACCTGTGTTCGGATGATGAACTTCATCCATACGCACGGCGCGATACACATCCGCAGTCGATACTCCTAGCTTGGGCTTTCCGAGTACGACGTAGCATGGCGGCGGTGCCGGAATCATTTCTAACTGTTCACCACGACCTCGGGCAATGGCTGTCCCACCGATGACACAAAATGAAACGTCAGACCCGATCTCCGCACCGAGCTCTGCTAGCTCCTCTAATGACAAGTTTAACGAGAATAACTCGTTCATTCCACGAAGTGTCGCCGCTGCATCACTCGAGCCACCAGCAAGCCCAGCTGCCACTGGAATTTGTTTATCGAGTACAATCTCCACACCTTGTTGAATATTAAAACGCTCCCGCAACAACTCTGCTGCACGGTATGCCAAATTCCGATGATCATTCGGCACGTAGGCGTGCTCTGATTGAATCCGAATCTCATCCGAATCTAAAATCGTCAACTCTAAGCGGTCTGCTAAATCGACTGTCGTCATTACCATTTCTACTTCATGATAGCCGTCCGGACGCTTTCCGAGGACATCGAGCGTCAAATTAATTTTTGCCGGCGCTTTCACACTGATCGTGCGCATCACGTTCACCCTTCCCATTTGTCTCCTGTTCGACATTGTACCGTAAACAGGCGCACAAAAAAAGAAGCAGCTGCCAATGCATCCGCCCCTCATTTATAAATCAATTGCCGAATTCAATTTTAACTGTATCCGTTAGGACATCAGCGTAGCTATACGAGACACGTTCCACATTATGCAGGTCTTCATCCAATTTCACAACGAACACCGCAGGATATGTCTCAACGAGCGTTCCAAACCGAGTAACGACTTTCTTACGACCGCCGTTTGCTTTCAACGTCAATCGTTCACCAACATGCGATTCGAGTTTCTGTCTGATTTCTTGTAACGTCTTTGGCATACGCTTCACCTCACTGTTACAAGTATAGCATAATTGAATATGAAAATAAAGTTTAATATTATAACGACTCGTTTTAAGGTCGTCAACTATTTTTAAGTGGTAAAATTGTGTCAGACAATCGTGCGAATTCTTCTAGGCTTAACGTCTCTCCCCGACGTTTCGGATCGATTCCTGCCTCATGAAGCGCGCGTTCAAGTTCGACTTTGTGTTCTTTTCCAATATAGTTTGTTAAGTTGTTCAGAATGGTTTTACGGCGTTGTGCGAAGCTTGCGCGTGCGATATCAAAGAAAAAGGCTTCGTCTTTCACCTGCACCGCCGGCTCTTTGCGCATACGGAGTGTAATGACTGCCGAATCGACGTTCGGCGCCGGAATAAACACGTTCTTTGGAACGACAAAACTGACTTCGGCCTCTGCATAATACTGAATCGCAATCGATAGCGAACCGTACGCCTTCGTCCCAGGTTTTGCCCCAATCCGTTCTGCCACTTCTTTTTGAATCATCATCACGAGCGAGCGGAATTTCACACCACTTTCAAGCAATCGCATGATAATCGGTGTGGTGACATAGTATGGTAAGTTGGCAACAACCGAGATGTCTTCAATGCCTTCTTTCAAAAATTCTTGCTCTACAATCTCACGTAAATTTAATTCTAAAGCATCTCCATGGATAACTTTCACGTGAGGATACGGAGACATCGTATCCTCCAGAATCGGTAAAAGACGCTGATCGATCTCAAGTGCTACAACTTTCTTGGCGCGCTTGGCCGATTGTTCAGTCAACGAACCGATCCCGGGTCCGATTTCGAGGACACCACTCGATTCACTGAGTTCCGCCGCACCGACAATCTTACTTAAAATATTTAAATCGATTAAAAAGTTTTGACCGAGCGATTTTTTAAATGAAAAACCATGTCGCTCTAAAATGGCTTTCGTTCGTTGGATTGTTGCAATATCTTTCAACCCTGTTCCTCCTCTAATTGAGCAAGTGCTTGCTCCCACTCTTCGACTGTGACGCCGAGCGCCTCGACTCGTTTCACGAATTGTTTCGCATTCGGCTCACCGATTCGAAGCAATACACCGAGTCGCTTCCGACGTGTCGCAGCCGCTGCACCACCGATTAAATCCGCGTCTAACACCATTTTTCGCGTGACAATCGGCTGGTTCGTTTCAACACGTGGTTCAAATACGGCGCGTAAGACTCGACGGAGCGACTCCGGGCTCGCATGTTCCACTCCGATTTTCCCACGTTTTCCTTTTGCCTCAGCACGTGGCAGATGGGCATGTTTACACCCTTTGACCCGCTCTTCGACGATTGCTCGAATACGGTCTCCTGGATAATCCGGATCGGTCAAAATGATGACCCCACGCTTCTCTTGCGCACGGCGAATTCGTTCAACCGTCTGATTGGATACGGCAGAGCCGTTCGTTTCAATCGTATCGACCTCAAACACTTCCTGAAGCCGCGCCGTATCGTCACGACCTTCTACGACGATAATTTCTTGTATTTTCTCACGCATTGTCTGTTCCTTCTTTCTCTTCTTCCTGCTTTGGAATGACCCAAATGGTAAGCGGCTTGCGACCAAACGTCACGGCCTCCTCCTTTTCATCCATCATGATGTCGATTTTTTGACCTTTGATCGCACTTCCCGTATCTAGCGCAATCGCCATGCCAATCCCTTCCACATACACGCGGGTACCGAGAGGAATGATTGCCGGGTCGACGGCAATGATGCGCATACCCTCGAAGAGAATCGTATCCGTCACATCATAACCGCTTCTTGTCAGTACTCGTCCGTCATACGTCACCGTGTCTTCTGGATTGTTCGTATAAGCTGTTGCTTCTACGAGTAACTGCTTCGCGGATGAGAAATCTAACACATCGTCCGTTTTCGGTGGCTCTGCTATCTCGACTTCAGCTTCCGGGATGAACGGGCTCGACTCGTCCGCTGTCGTAGGCTCTGTAACGGGCTCTGTGACCTTTTTCGTCCCGACTTTGATGATCTGTGGCATTGCTTTACGTAACGTCTCGACATCCGTTTTCGTACGATTTGTAATTGTACCATTTTCCACAGTAAGTGCATACCTTGTCCGTTCGAGTCCAGGAACTCCGACCTGCACGGTTTGCTTCACACCTTCTTCTAGCGTGTCATCCTCTTCTTCGACCATATCGTACGGAATCAATTGACTCTCGTATTGAACGACGTCACGATTCGTATTGACCGTGATCGTCAGGCCATCCCGTATCGGTGTCGATGCGTCTGGTAGCACTGTGTCACGTTCTGTCACGTCAACATTCGCTTCCCTCAGTAATTGCGCTACATCCGTTGCCATCGTATAGATGGTCGACGCATCTTGCCCGACGATTAAATTGACGGCAACAACCGGCTGGTAGCGAATTGTCATCCCATTCGTGACGGCAGTGCGTACAGACGGATAAACCGTATCTCCGTCCCGTACAGTCACCCCGTACCGCAATAAGACATCTTCTACGGTCCGCTCTCTCGTTTGAATGACTTCTGTTTGTCCGTATCCGATTTGAAGCGAAACCTCATGTGAACGTTCGATTCGAATGAGTCGATCTTCTGGAACGTCCTCACTCAATGCCGGAGTAACATAATCCGTTTCGTCTAATGTGATATTCAATTCCTCGAGTACCTCAAGGACGGAATCAGCCCGTGTCTCATGCTCAATTACCACACCATCATCGATGACCTTGATCGGTTCAGGTTGCAACATGACGTATGCGACAGCTGCAGTCACAATCACGCCTATACTGGCGAATACACGCTTGATCATGGGAGGCGGAACAGTTTCTTCGCGTTGACCGTCGTCGCTTCTGCCAACTCCTCATACGAGATGTCTCGAAGTGACGCGATTTCTTCCGCAACGTACTTCACATAGGCCGGTTCGTTTCGTTTTCCGCGGAACGGAGTCGGCGTCAAGTATGGGCAGTCCGTTTCGACAAGAAGACGATCTAACGGTACTTCTTGTGCGACTAGCTTTGGAACTTTCGCATTTTTAAACGTGACCGGTCCTCCTAAAGAAATATAGAAGTTCAAGTCTAGGCAACGAGGGAGAAGTTCTACTGACATGCTGTAACTATGGAACACCCCGCCGACTTCCTCCGCATGTTCTTCTTCCAAAATATCGAACACGTCTGCCGTTGCTTCGCGGTTATGGATGACGATTGGCATATTTGTCCGTTTCGCGATGGCAATCTGTTGACGGAATAGGCGCTGTTGTACATCTTTCGGTGACTTATCCCAATGATAGTCGAGACCGATTTCACCGAGTGCCATCACTTTTGGGTGACTCATGAGTGTTTCTATCCGTTCTAAATCTGCATCCGTACAGTCGATCGCATCGACCGGGTGCCATCCGACGATGGCATAGATGTCTTCATGTGTTTCGGCTAGCTCGATGGCTCGGTCGATGGTCGGCGTATCAAATCCGACAACGAGTAGCGGAGAAACGCCGGCTTCTCTTGCCCGCTCAATCGTCTCCTCCACATCTTCATTGAACTGCTCCGCATTAATGTGCGTGTGTGTATCAATCAACATCTTGGTTCCTCCTTAGAAAAAGAGAGGGAGACCGTGGTCTCCCCCATTTCATTATTTGACGATGGCACCGTTCGGCATTTGATCCGAGACTGTCGCAAGTTCTAACTTGCCGTCACGGTCCGCAGCTAAAATCATTCCTTGTGATAATTCTCCACGGAGCTTGACTGGTTTCAAGTTTGCGACAACGATTACTTTCTTGCCAACTAAATCTTCAGGGGCATACCATTCAGCAATACCTGACACGATTTGACGCGTCTCTTTCCCGAGATCGACTTGAAGTTTCAACAGTTTTTTCGCTTTTTTGATCTTATCGGCTTCTACGATTTGACCGACACGGAATTCGACCTGATCAAAGACATCGATCGTGATTTCAGGACGAACGTCTTCATCGACTTCTTCTGTCGCTGTCTCCGTTTCCTCAATCCGCGCTTTCGACGCTTGACGCATCATTTCTTGGATCGCATCCACTTCTTCCTTCACGTCACGACGTGGGAAGATTGGTGTCCCGTCTGTTACGACAGCGTTATTGAAGTCGGCAAACGTCTCTAACGCTTCCCAAGACATGTCTTCCCCTTCGAGTCCGAGTTGACGGAACATTTCTTTCGGTGCACGTGTCATGAACGGTTGAATCATGATGGCAACGTGACGAAGTACGCCCGCGAGGTGTGTCATGACAGAAGCGAGTTCTTCGCGTTTCGATTCATCTTTCACGAGTACCCACGGCTGCGTCTCATCAATATATTTATTCGCACGGCTGACGAGCTGCCAGATGTTTGTGAGGGCGACCGAAAACTCCATGTGTTCCATGGCTTCTTCTGTTTTACGAGTCGTTTCTTTCACCATGCTCAATAACGCGTCATCAAACGCTGTGACATTTCCGTTGTACGCCGGGATATTCCCATCGAAATACTTTTTAATCATCGCGATGGTACGATTCAATAAGTTCCCGAGATCGTTCGCTAAATCAAAGTTCAAGCGATCGACGAACGCTTCCGGTGTGAACGTACCGTCTGCTCCGAATGGTACTTCACGAAGAAGGTAGTAACGAACAGAATCCAATCCGTAGCGGTCAATCAACGGAATCGGATCTACCACGTTTCCTTTTGATTTCGACATCTTCCCGTCTTTCATGAGCAACCAACCATGCGCAAACACTTGTTTTGGTAATGGAAGGTCAAGCGCCATCAAGAGAGCTGGCCAAATAATCGTATGGAAACGAACGATTTCCTTTCCGACTAAATGGACATCTGCCGGCCAATAGCGATTGAAGAGCTCGTCGTTGTCTGTCCCGTACCCGAGTGACGAGATATAGTTCGTGAGCGCGTCGACCCATACGTAAACGACGTGTTTTGGGTTCGATGGGACTTGTACGCCCCAATCAAACGTTGTACGTGATACAGCTAAATCTTGAAGACCTGGCTTCAAGAAGTTATTGATCATCTCTGTCTTACGAGATTCTGGCAAGATGAAATCAGGATGTGACTCGAAATATTCAATCAAGCGATCCGCATATTTGCTGAGACGGAAGAAATAGCACTCTTCGCGCACGAGCTCGACCGGATGTCCGCTGTCAGGACTTTTTCCATCGACAAGCTGGGACTCTGTATAGTACGTCTCATCTGGTACAGAATACCATCCTTCGTATTCACCAAGATAAATGTCTCCATTTTTAAGTAACGTTTCAAAGACGTGTTCGACAACCTTCTTATGACGTTCTTCTGTCGTACGGATGTAATCATCGTATGAGATCTCAAGACGGTCCCATAGGACTTTGATTTCTTCGACAACTTCATCGACGAAAGCTTGTGGCGTCACGCCTGCTTCTTTCGCCTTTTCTTGAATTTTTTGACCGTGCTCATCCGTTCCCGTCAAATAGCGGACGTCAAATCCTTTTAAACGTTTGTAGCGAGCAACCGCATCACCTGCTACCGTGGTATATGCGTGTCCGATATGCAATTTTGCACTCGGATAATAAATTGGGGTTGTAATATAAAAAGTCGGCTTCGCCATGATTTATTCTCCATCCTTTCGACATATGCAATTCTCATTATACACGGTTCGACAAAAGAATTTCCAAACCTAATTGTTTGGAATTATTTTGCGTTTAGTTCGTCATAAATGTTCCAAAAATACCCTTTCTTTGTTTCAAGTTCAAACTATCGGGGAAATTTAGGTATATATCGCTCTTGATTCGACAAATTTCGAAAAATTGCTTTTCCAGATAGTAAGCAGTTGACTGCAATTGGAAAGTTTAGTATGCTTTTTGCTGTAGTCACATTGTCGAATTTTGACGATTCATGTCACCATGAGATTTCGACACCATTGGAGGAGGAAACACAAATGAAATCTACAGGTATTGTTCGTAAGGTTGATGAGCTTGGTCGTGTCGTTATTCCAATCGAATTGCGCCGTACACTTGGGATCGCAGAGAAAGATGCTCTCGAGATTTACGTCGACAACGATCAAATCGTTTTGAAAAAATATAAGCCAAACATGACTTGCCAAGTTACTGGTGAAGTATCAGACGATAACTTCAAATTGGCAGATGGCAAACTCATCTTGTCACCAGAAGGTGCACAACGTGTTCTCGTTGAATTGAAGAACATGCTCGAAAACTACTACAGCGAAGAGTAAGCAAGGATTTCCTTGCTTACTCTTTTTTGTGCAGTTGATGATACGCATCATATACATCGTTTCGTGATTCACCACGGTCTTTTGCGGTCTGCTTAATGGCCGCGTTCGGCTTCAGTCCCTCTTCTATATAATGAACAACATGTTCATAGACAGAGAGCGCTTCCCACCACATTGTCGTAGGTGCCGCTTCTGTCGCACCGCTCACAAGAACGACGAACTCTCCGCGTACTTCACCTTCGCACCACTGTAACGCTTCATCGACTGATCCTCTCAAAAACTCTTCGAACGTTTTGGTTAACTCTCTACCTAATACGAGCTGACGGTTACCAAACACTTGTCGAATCGCCGTTAACATTTCCTTCAATCGATGAGGGGCTTCATAAAAAACAATCGTGCCCGGCTCATATTGAATCGATTCGAGGACATCGACGCGATCTTTCTTTTTACGTGGCAAAAAACCGTAATAGAGGAAACGTTCTGTCGGAAGACCTGAAGCAACCAACGCCGTAAGTGCTGCATTGGCACCTGGTAAGACGACTACCGGAATGTTTGCCTCGATGGCTAACCGTACGAGATCACTCCCCGGATCTGAAATACCAGGCATTCCAGCATCCGAAACAACCGCAACCGACTTTCCAGCCAAAAGATCTTCAATCAGTCTCGGTCCACTTACTTCTTTGTTGTGTTCATGATAGCTAATCAGTTTTGTTGGAATTTCAAAGTGGCGACAAAGCTTCATCGTTTGGCGAGTGTCTTCCGCTGCGATTAAATCCACTTCTTGAAGCGTTCGCACCGCTCGATATGTCATATCTTCCAAATTGCCGATTGGCGTTGGTACGACATACAACGTTGGTTGTTCAGTTTGATAACTCTTCTGTGAATTCATTAGTCGTCCCCTCCATCAACTTCTCTTTTTGCGCGCGGGTCAATTGTTTAATGGACCATTCGTATTGCATGGCCTCCCGTTTCGTATCGAACGATTGCACATACCGAAGTCGTACGGGAAGTCGAGCTTTCGTATACTTCGCCCCTTTCCCGGCATTATGTGCAATGATTCGCTTTTCCACGTTCGTTGTATAGCCTGTATAATACGTCCCGTCCTGACATTCCACGATATACGTATAATGTTTAGGCATCGAGAATGGCTCGCATCGCTTCCGTATACGTATCGTCTTCTTCATATACAACAAATGGTGGTAAAATTTTAAGACCTGCTTTTCCATCTTTCGATCCCTCGATTAATAACGTATTCGCTTCGCGTCCAGCTTTCGGATATACGAGCTGCATTCGCTTCGGTTCAATTCGGTAGGTACGCATCAATGTCAGGATATCGAGTAAACGTTCTGGCCGATGCACGAACGCCACTTTCCCTCCTGGTTTGACGAGTTGACTAGCCGTTTTAATACAATCTTCTAGCGTGCACAACACCTCATGGCGTGCAATGGTATGATGTTCGTTTTGATTCCGCAATGACGTTTCATTTGCTAGAAAATACGGGGGATTACACGTGACCACATCATAACGAGCGTGCCCGAGTTGTGCCGCTGCCGCTTTGACGTCCCCCTCTACAACTTGAATGCGATTCTCGAGGCGATTGACCGCCATGCTTCGATTCGCCATATCAACGAGTTTCGATTGAATCTCTACACCTGTAATCGTTCCTTTTGTACGATACGACAAGAAAAGTGGAATTGCTCCCGTACCGGCGCACAAATCGACCAATTGCCCTTTTTGAATCGGTACCCATACAAACTCTGCCAGTAGTACCGCATCTAATGAAAACGAGAACACATCGTCACTTTGAATAATCTTGCCAGGGCGTCCAAGCAAATCATCGAGGCGCTCTCCATCCTTTACCGTTACCATTGTTTCCTCCTTCTATAAAAGAAAGGCGACGGATAGGGAATCCCTATCTATCGCCCCGTATTAATGTTTATTGAGCATCGACAAACAGAAGAGACAATCCCCATCTTTTCGTACCTGTCCGTAATGGAGGTTACAAATATGGAATCCTTCTTGATACAGCGCAGCCAAATTGTTCTGCCCTTTTCCAGACAATGCGATTTGTGAATCACCATTTGTCGTATCAACTTCTGCCAATTGTTCGACTTTTTCGCGCAAGTGATGATTCTCTAGATACATATGCTGATTCTCTTCAAGCAAATAGGCGAGCTGTTCTTTTAATACGCCTAAGTGCTCCGTCAAGAGTTGCATCTGTTGCTCGATCGCATCTACACGCATCATCACTTCTTTTTTGTCCATTCTTTCCACTGCTCAGCACCCCATCACTGTTTTGACGGTTTTCGTTTAATCGCACCCACTTCAACAAGTTCATCAATCGTATATGTGACGACACGCGTCCGATCGTGGAGTTCAACTTGAATAAGTTGGTCCAAAATGTTGAGACCGATTACACGACCATCACCTTCTGGAATTTTGATTCGCTTGCCGACGTCTGGTAAATCGCGTTTTAATTCTTCGTATGTGTCATTCTCATATTTTAAACAGCACATCAAACGACCACACACTCCAGAAATTTTATTCGGATTTAACGAAAGATTCTGGTCTTTGGCCATTTTGATGGAGACTGGTTCAAACTCCCCAAGAAATGACGAACAACAAAGAACTCGACCACATGGTCCAATCCCACTTAGTAGCTTCGCTTCGTCACGAACACCGATTTGTCGGAGTTCGATTCGTGTCCGAAACACGCTAGCCAAGTCCTTTACCAATTCTCGAAAGTCGACGCGACCCTCGGCAGTAAAATAAAAGATCACTTTATTGCGATCAAATGTATACTCAACATCGACTAACTTCATGTCTAATTGATGTTCTCGAATTTTTTCTTCACAGACGGCGTGAGCATCAACGGCTGCCAGTCGATTATCGCGTACGATATCCGCATCCTTTTGGTCCGCGACGCGAAGGATTGTCTTCAACGGCATGACGACTTCATCTTCGCCGAGCTTTTTATCGACTTGGACGACTTCGCCATACTCAATGCCACGTACCGTTTCAACGATGACATGTTCCCCACGTTTAAGCGTTGCATCGCCTGGTGAAAAGTAATAGATTTTTCCCGCTTCTTTAAAGCGGACTCCAACTACTTCAAGCACGCGCTTCTATCCTTTCTGCAAATCGAACGAAAGTCGTTCGAAAGTTAATTGAGGATTGACGTTTGCCTCGAGTCGTCGAATTGCCGCATGCACACTTTCAATTGCATGTGTGAGTTTAGAGACAGATCGATTCTGAATAAATGCGTTATATAAAGCAGCCTCGTTCTTAAATAGCTTTGGAGTATACGTATCTCGCACTTTTAGGTGAAGTGCCTCCTCTAGCCAATGTTCGAATAATTCAAGGCCAACTCGTAACTCATTTCGTCCTTTGAAATGTCCTAACCATTTTTCCTGGGCGAACAAGAGCAACTCTTGAGGTCGTTTCGTCAATACTTCAATTAATTGTACCACTAGCCCATACGCCTGTACAAACCACTCCTGCTCAACTGCTTCTTTCGCATCATCCCATTTTGGATAAACGGTCAAAGCAAGATAAGCCATATCGTACGTACATGACAATTCTTCTGACATCGTTTGTGCTAACTTCGCGCGGTCAATCGGGCGAAAAGCAAGTTGTTGAGCTCGCGAACGAATCGTCGGAAGAAGTAACTGTGGTTGTGTCGTCACCAAAATAGCAAGTTTCCCCACACCTGGTTCTTCAAAGAACTTCAATAAACTATTTGCCGCTTGAGTCGTCATCTTATGAGCTTGATGGATGACATACACTTGGCGATCTCCTTCAGCACCTCGTAACGATAGGTCACTGAGTAATTGTTGAATCTGTTCTTTTTTGATGCTAGCCCCATCCGGCTCCACTTCGATATAGTCAACAATGTTTTTTGAATCCATGCGTCGACAGTTTCGACACACTCCACACGGTTCTGCTCCCTGTGGTGATTCACAAAACAAGGCTTTCGCAAACAATGTGGCTGTTTCAATTAAGTAGGGTTCATAATCGCCCGAAAAGATGTACGCATGCCCAACTTTATTCGAAATGATTGAATTTTGAATGATTCGAGCAACCACTGTTTGCGACTCATTTAATTCCTGAAAACGCATATGCCCAACTCCCATTAAAACTGATGGAATCCTTCAATCGGCAAGACGAATACAGTCGCACCTCCAACTTGTACTTCGACTGGGTAAGGAATATACGAATCAGCATGTCCTCCCATTGGAGAGATTGGCGTAATCATTTGATCACGACTCGAACAGTTCGATTGAATCACATCCATTAAATCATCGAGGCGTTCCTGTGGAATACCCATCATAAACGTTGTATTCCCCTCTTTTAAAAATCCGCCTGTTGTAGCTAATTTCGTTGCACGAAAATCTTGTTCGACCAATGCGTCAGACAAACGTGCGCTATCCTTATCATGTACAATTGCAATTACCATTTTCATCATTGTTGTACGCCTCCTTGTTGTAATCGTTCTATTGTATAATCGAGTACCTCATCTTGAATACATTCAATCGATTGATCGGCATCGATTCGGATGATTCGTTCTGGGTACTGTTTGAGTAACGTTTGAAATCCTTCGTAAACACGTTCGTGGAACGCTTGATCACGACTTTCAATCCGGTCGAGTTGCCCTCGATCTTTCATTCGTGCACTCGCTCTTTCAGGGCTTAAATCAAACAAAAAAGTCAAATCTGGTGTCAAACCGTTCGTTGCCCATTCATTCAGCGATTGGATTTGATCAAGGTCATATTGTAAACCGTATCCTTGATAAGCAATAGATGCATCGATGAATCGATCACACAGAACGATTGCCCCTCGCTCCAATGCCGGACGAATCACTTGTTCCACATTTTGTGCTCGTGAAGCAGCATAAAGCATCATTTCCACTCGTGGCGTCATCTCATGATGATCTGGGGATAATAAGACTTCGCGGATTTGATTGCCTACAGTTGTTCCTCCAGGTTCACGGGTTACAACGATGTCATATCCTTTTTGTTTTAGACTCTCGACTAATAGTTGAAGTTGCGTAGACTTACCTGATCCATCTGGTCCTTCAACCGTTATAAACATTCCGCTCACTTTTTAAAACTCCTCTACAATAACGTCAATTTGCTCTATCATAACATGCTTACTTGCTTGAAGCTTCCTCCCTAAAGAAATCCATTCCATGAGCACTCGTATTTTTTCCTCAGTAATCCGCTCTCCTTTTAGAATCCATGGAATCCCTGGTGGATATGGAATCACCGTTTCTGCTGAAACAAATCCGATTGCCTGATTGAAGGATACACGTCGTACATGCTCATCCCCTACTAACGTATAAAGTTCAGACACACGTTCTGTTTGAGGGAAAGGAAAAATCGTTTCATCCTCATCAATGATTGGTACATGTGTAGCGGCTTTTTTAATCAATTTAATCCAATGCTCAATTTCCTGCTTTGTTATTTCCCTTAATGGCAAACAGAATAACACATGATCCACTGCAGCTAATTCGATATCGATTCCGATTGATGCAAGATGTTCACTAAAGACTAATCCATTTTTCGGATACGTCATGACCGTTACTTTCGTAAAATCGTCCCCCACTTTGACAGTAAAACCTGCACGCTTCAGCTCAAGTACAAAATGAGCATGACTTTTTTGAATAGAAGACCATGCTTCGTCCGTTAGACTTTCTAAATAGGTCCGTGCATAGTCTAATGAAGCCATAATAAGATACGAAGGACTTGATGTCTGAAATGAAGATAATGCATGCTTTAACCGAATTTCATCGATGTCTTCTTTATAGTGAATCCAAGCTCCCATCGTCAATGCAGGTAGCGTTTTATGTGCAGACTGTACAACTGCACTCGCTCCCTCAAAAATCGCAGAACGCTGAAGTAATTTAGGATGAATTAAATGGGCACCATGTGCTTCATCGACGAGTAATGGAATCTCAAGCGAAGACAAATAATTTGAAATCGAACGAATATCGGCCATGTCTCCATAGTATGTAGGAGACGTTAACATGACGGCTCGTCCTCCCGGGAATTCTTGAACAGCCTGTTCAATCGTTTCTAATGTCACCACGGTTGGAATTCCTGTACCACGTTCAATTGTAGGTGTTAATAGGATCGGTTTTAACCCTAACCATTCAATTGCGTTCCAGACCGACTTATGTGAGTTTCGTTGAACGTATACTCGCTCACCACGTTTTACAGTTGCCGCAAGCATGCTCCAATTTCCAACAGTTGAACCATTGACGAGCCACTTACTTTTACTTTCATACAGTTCACCCAATGCTTTTTCTGCTTGATCGATAATACCAGAAGCGTCATGCAAATCATCTAAATGTGCTAGTTCCGTCAGGTCATATGGCATCACCTTGGCAAATGCACTCGGTAACGTATGATCAGTCACGGTACCATTATGATGCCCGGGGACGTGAAAGGATACGCGATGTTCACTCACATGCTGTTCTAGAGTCTCTAGAAATGTAAAAGGATTTTTCCGAGAAGGAGCCATCTGTTATTCCTCCTTAACTATTGACTATGAAAAAAAGACGATCAAGCATATGCTTGATCGTCTACTGCGTTGTTGCCTGGCAACGTCCTATCCTCACAGGGGGAGATCCCCCAACTACTTTCGGCGCTGAGACGCTTAACTTCCGTGTTCGGCATGG